>NZ_JBNNVR010000002.1:0-151535 GCF_050280645.1 Pseudomonas sp. NPDC089554 | reverse complement strand
CGGTACTCGACACGGTATCGAGGATGACGTTGTCGAAGCGGTAGTCGTTGTGCACGATGCCGGGGCGCGGGTGGTCGGCGGGCATCTTCTCGCGCAGCCAGGCGGTTACCTGCTCCCAGCGCGGTGCGTCGGGGGTCAGGGCTTTTTCGTAGCGGCTGCTCCAGCCTTCGATCTGGCGCTGCACGTAGCCTTCGGGCTTGCCCAGGTCGGCCAGGCCGCAGGCGTTGTAGTCGACCTGATGCAGCTCTACCAGGCGGTCGATGAAGCTCTTGCACAGGGCTTCGGTGCGCGCGGCGTCCAGGCCCAGGGCTGGGGGGATGTCCGAACGCAGGATGACGCCCTTGACCCGTTCCATCACGTAGAACTCGCCACCGATCAGCGATTCGTCGGTGCAGTGCACGTAGGCCTTGGGGCAGTAGGGGAAGCCATCGTTGAGCTGGTTGAGGATGCGGAACTCGCGGCCCATGTCGTGGGCCGACTTGGCCTTCTGGCCAAACGGCGGGCGCCGCAGCACGAATTCGCGGCCAGGGTAGGCCACCAGGTAGGTCAGGTTCGAAGCGCCGCCGGGGAACTGGCTGACGCTCGGAGTACCCTCAAGGCCAGGGATATGTGCCTTGAGGTAGGGATCGATGACGGCCGCATCGAGTTCTTCGCCGGGGCGTACCTGGGTGGACTGGTCGGTGAGCGTCATGCGTATTCCTTATTCTCGGTCGCGAGGACTATTGGCTAATCTAATTTCCATATCGCGTTGGTACAAGCGTCCCAGCCGCCATATTGGTGCGGGTGTTGCTGTCCAATCACTGCACCTGATGAACGCCCATGCCAGGCAATGCGCGGGCGAAAAAAAACCGAAGCGCACAGGCTTCGGTTTTCTTCATGGCGATGCTCGCAGGCCTCAGGCCGGGAACAGCTCGCTGAGCTTCATCGACAGCATCATGTCGCCTTCGACGCGCAGCTTGCCGCCCATGAAGGCCTGCATGCCATCGGTTTCACCGCTGACGATGCCCTTGAGGGTTTCGCTGTCCATCACCAGGGTGCAGTTGGCGTCGGCGTTCTCGCCTTCCTGGATCTCGCAGGTGCCGTCCTTGACGAGCAGGGCGTAGTGCTTGTCTTCGTCGGTGATGTTGAAGCCGAACACCAGGTCCAGGCCGGCGGCAGCGGCTGGGTTGAACTTGGCTTTCATCGCTTCGACTGCTTTAGCTACGTCGCTCATGGTGTTTTCCTTATGGGTAATGGTTGCGTGCAGGGGGCACAACAGGCCGGTTCATCGGTAGGTGATGAGCTCCGGCATCCTCAACAGCTGCACATGGGCTTGGCTGTTGAAAGAGGTCAGGGCCACGTCGCGGCCACGGAACTTCAGTTGGCTGAGCGACGTGTTGATGATTTGCCAGTTCAGCGCGAACGCCTGGGCCGGGGTAACGCCGGTCACCAGGTGGAGCAGGGCGGCGATGGTGCCACCCGAAGTGAAAATGGCGATGTTGTCGCGGCTGGACGCTTGCGCCAGTACGCGTTGCAAGCCACCGCCAACGCGGCCGGTGAACGATGCCCAGGTTTCCAGGCCATCGCTTGGGGCATGCTCGCCGTCATGCCAGCGCTGCACCATCAGCGCGAACAGGCGCTGGAACTCGCTGCGGTGTTGCGCCGGGTTGCGCAGCACTTGCAGCGCCTCGGGCTCATGGGGCAGCAGGTCGGGTACCAGGGCGCGGATCACGCCATCGGCGTCGAATTCGTTAAAGGCCGGGTCGGTTTCCACCGGCGCGACGGCGCTGCCGTTGGCCGCAAGGCGTTCCAGGGCCAGGCGTGCGGTGTCTTGCTGGCGGCGCAGGTCGCCGGCGATGCAGCGGTCGAACTGCAAGCCAAGCTGCGCCAGGTGCTCACCCAGGGCATGGCTCTGGCGCACACCTAGCGGGGACAAGACGTCGTAGTCGTCGGCACCGAAGGAGGCTTGGCCATGTCGGATCAGGTAGATATTGCCCACGGGGAAGTCCGGCCTGGGTTGAGGTTGCTGGGAGGTTAGGATGGCCCAGTGAGGCTGTCAATGAAAAAACATACAAGCGTTTGAAAAGCTTGTTTGAACTGTGTTGCCAGCGTTTTCCCCGGCTGGCAGCGGCCCAGGCGTGTCGGTATGCTTGGAACAATTTCGCGCTATATGGCGCAGGTCCTACAAGGAGTCGCTGTGGAGTTTCTTGCTGAATACGCAAGCTTTCTCGCCAAAACCGCCACGTTGGTCATTGCCATCCTGGTGGTGCTTTCCGCCATCGCCGGCATGCGTGGCAAGGGTCGGCGCAAGCCGGGCGGGCAGTTGCAGGTCATCCGTCTGAACGAGTTCTACAAAGAGCTGCGCGAACGCCTGGAATCGGGGCTGTTCGACAAGGCGCAGCTCAAGGCCTTGCGCAAGCAGCAGGCCAAGGCCGAGAAGCAGCAGAAGAAAGCCAAGGCTTCCGACAAGTCCGAGGAAAAAAGCCGGGTGTTCGTGCTCGATTTCGATGGCGATATCAAGGCCTCGGCCACCGAGAGCCTGCGCAACGAAATCACCGCACTGCTGACCCTGGCCACCCCGCGTGACGAAGTGGTGCTGCGCCTGGAAAGCGGTGGCGGCCTGGTACACAGCTACGGCCTGGCAGCCTCGCAGCTGGCGCGCATCCGCGAGGCCGGCATCCCGCTGACCGTGTGCATCGACAAAGTCGCCGCCAGCGGCGGCTACATGATGGCCTGCATCGGCGAGAAGATCATCAGCGCCCCGTTCGCCGTACTCGGCTCCATCGGCGTAGTGGCGCAGCTGCCCAACGTCAACCGGCTGCTGAAAAAGCACGACATCGACTTCGAGGTGCTGACCGCTGGCGAGTACAAACGCACCCTGACCGTGTTCGGCGAGAACACCGAGAAGGGCCGGGAGAAGTTTCAGGAAGACCTGGACATCACCCACCAGTTGTTCAAGGATTTCGTCGGCCGCTACCGCCCGCAGCTGCACATCGACGAAGTGGCCACCGGCGAAGTCTGGCTGGGCATCGCCGCGCTGAACCGCAACCTGGTCGATGAACTGCGCACCAGCGACGAATACCTCAGCACCCGCGCCCGCGAGGCGAACCTGTTCCACGTGCACTACGCCGAACGCAAGTCGCTGCAGGAACGCATCGGCATGGCCGCCAGCGGCACCTTGGAGAACACCTTGGTAGGGCTGTGGAGCAAGCTCGGTCGCCTTCGCTAACACCTTGAACCCCTTGAAGAATTTTTTCTTCGAGGGGGTTGCAAGGGGCATCGAATGCCGACATAATGGCGTCCATCGAAACGCAGCTGGCTTGAAAAAGTCGAGCGGTTTCAAGGAGATAGCGAAAGCTGACTCCGACTTTGAGGCCGAGTAGCAAAGTGGTTATGCTCCGGATTGCAAATCCGTCTACGCCGGTTCGATTCCGACCTCGGCCTCCATTCTTCGAAAACCCCGCAGACTAACGTCTGCGGGGTTTTTCTTTGTGTGTTCGAAAAGCCTGAAGCATCAAAACAATTCGATCGCAGTTCCAAAACTTACCTTGTTTGGAGGGCCTGGCCGTCGGTAGACGCGCTCGATGATTCCATCTTTCGATTGTCGCAGCAGCACGCTTACATCTAGCTAAGGTCGGAAACCGCTGATAGCATTTTGCCTCCAACATGCCCGTAAGGATACGATGTGTACGTATACAAAATGGTTCAAGTACCTCCAAATGTTGAGGTAGACGCCAAAAAACACAAAGGCAACGAAGCTGCCGCGTATCTGCAGTCAGTAGTCAACACTCACGCGGAAGATGGCTGGGAATTTTATCGAGTGGACACCATTGGCGTTGCGGTCAAGCCAGGTTGCTTCGACGCGCTGTTTGGCAAGAAAACCGAACTGTCCAGTTACTACGTTATTTCCTTCCGTCGGCAGTCATGATCGCTAGGTCTTCCATCTTTCTGATCAGACTGTATCAGTGCTCAGCGCCGAGCCGTCTTCGCGAATCCTGCCGATACGATCCTTCGTGCTCACACTACGCAATAGCTGCGCTTGAAAAGTACGGAGCCTGGAAAGGTTGGGGGCTAGCTCTCAAGCGGATTTATCGATGCCGACCGCCAAATGGTGGAGTCGACTTACCATAGACCCGCGTTTTTGCACTTTCAAAGATGGAACAGGTGGGCTTTTCAAGGATGCATATAAAAACGATCAGTGGCTTGCTGTTGGCAAGCGCACTTGCTGGATGCGGTGGCATCGCCTCGATTCCCTATGTCGAACCCGCTCTCTCCCCAGAGACGGCACGGGTGCGTGTGATCACGAACTCAGATGTGTTCGGCGATAGTCTTACAACGAATTGCATACCCAAGACCCGCCACCTGATGGCGCGAGCGGGCCGTCAGTTCGACAATGGCCAGCCCCATGAGAGCTACCCTCAGTTTCCTTTGCAACCTCATAAAATTGTCGGAATGCCTGACCGTAGCGCTCCTGGAATGATCAAGCTTCAACCCGGTATCCGCATGGCGGAGGGCATGTACGCTGAGGTTGAAACAGAGTACCTCGTGCCGACCAATGCACCGTTCATGGTCTCGACGCTTGGGGCGGTGATGGGAAGTTATGGGTCGACCGATTCGGTCTGCCCAATGGACGCGAAGGTCTTCGAGCTGAAGGCAGGGAAAGATTATGAGGTGTTCGTAGGCATGCACCCCGTGCAGACGCCAGCTGGCCCGCGATTGTCGTGCGCGCTCTCGATCCGTAGGTTGGCAGTGATCGGCAAGGTGACCGTGCCGATCCCCGTTGATGCAAGGCCTGCTCCGAAGGACGGCTGCAAGAACTGATAGAGACGCCGTACCCATCCCCCAGAAAAAGAAAAACCCGCCATTGAGGCGGGTCCAAGGAACGTATCGAAGCCAGGTCAGTGTGCCTAGGCAAATGTCAGAATTTCGTGAACCGTATGTCCACAAACCATTCTATGCATGACTCAATTCCAGGCGGCTGATCACGCACACCGAGCGGTCCTGTGCGGTGGTCGCACTGGTGTAGTCCACCTGGTTGTACACCCCGCCATGAAAATTGAAGGTGCGCGCGTTCCAGCTCGCGCTCATCTGCATCAGCCCCGTGCTGGCGCTGCGACCGTTGCACACGGCGTTGACCTTGGCAGCGCCGCCGGAGGTGATTTCGATGACCACTTCGAACACGCTGCCCAACGGTACGTCGGCGAGCAGGGTACTGTTGAGCGGGGTGGGTTGGTCGAAGTCCTGGCGAAACCCGAAGGTGATCTTGCCCTTGTTCCAGAACACCTTGATCGCCGGGCTGTCGTCGTCCTTCACGTGCATCTGGGCGATCACCACCTTCTGCGCCGAATTGACCTGGTCGAGCCGCATGAACTGGTGGTTGTGATGCCTGGCGGCGCTGGCCAGGCTCCAGTAGGTGGGCTCCTTCCACTCGCAGCGGGTGCGGTGGGTGCTCTTGCTGGAGGCGCCGCGAGTGGGGGCGACCATGCGCACCGAGCCGTCCGGCAGGCGGGCGATGACCTCGGGCAGGGTTGCCAGGGCCTGGGCGCCGGTGAGCTCTAAGGCAACTGGGTTGGTCGCGGACTTGGGTACGGGGGTGGTAATGATGAGGCGGTCGATATTGACGGACATGGGGCTTGCTCCTTGCGGGGTAGAGAATTTCCTGCCTAGTCCGAACCTCATTTACACGTTCAGTTTCGTGGCCATTGGCCGCATTTCCATGAAGATTTTTCGACAGGCAAAAAAAGCCCGCCATGGTCGGCGGGCAAGACGTTCTGAAGGGAGCTGCTAAAGGCTAATGCACAAGGGGTTAAGTCAACATTAACCGCCTCTAAGATTGACCAGGCCTGTCGATAGGCCTATACAGGCGTGCCTGACCGTCCCGGAGCCTGCGATGCACGACGAAGATGACCTGCCCGAACCCGAGCACGATCACCTGCTCGACCATGAATTCCTCTATGACGGCCTCGAGCCCGAGGCCGACGCGCAAGGTGCGGAGGATGAAGTCGAGGAGGACGAGCAATGGCACGATGACCTCGATGAGCAAGACCACCCCGCCTGGCACGACGACCCCGACGACTGAGCCCTAGCGGCGGTCCAGCGAGAAGCGCCCGGCGCCGGTCACGGCCAGCAGCAACAGGCCGCCGACGATGCTCAGGTTCTTGTAGAAGTGAATCATGTTGGCGCTGCGCTCAGGGTCGACCATGTTCCAGTACGGGTGGCCGATCAACGCGGTGCCGAACACGAACAGCGCGAGCAGGAACGCCAGTGGCCGGGTGTAGAAGCCCAGGATCAGCAGGATGCCGACGAAGAACTCCATCAGCACCGCGACGGCTGCCGCCAGGGTCGGCGCGGGGGCGCCCAGCGAGCCCAGGTAGCCGACCGTGCCCTCGAAGCCGGTCAGCTTGCTCCAGCCAGACATCACGAACAGGATCATCAACAAGATACGAGCAAGCAGGATAATGACGTCGCGTTGGCCGTCGAACAGGGTATGGCGCATGGTGGCGTTCCGATAGTGGTGACAGATTTCACTCTAGCAGTTGCGCGGGATATTTCCGGAAGGCATGAAAAAGGCGCCACAAGGGCGCCTTTTTCAGAAAGAGTTGGTGCGAGTGGCGGGACTCGAACCCGCAAGGCTTGCGCCGACAGATTTTAAGTCTGCTGTGTATACCAATTCCACCACACTCGCACGCTTGAAAGGGTCATCGCTGACCGGCGCGCTTTATAACCCACCGTTATAGCGACGTCAACCGTACCTCGTATTTCAAGGTGTGAGCGTGCGGGCGATTTCGCGCATCTGTACGGCTGAACCACGCAACTCGCGGGCCTTGGCATTAACGCCCGACACCTCGGCGCGGTGTATCGAATAATGCAGGTAGCGTGCATGGCCATTGAGGCTCAGGCCTAGCTCGTCGAGTTGCCGCGCAGCGCGCAGCAAATCGTCCTGGAGGGTCAGCAAACGAACATTGGTCGGCATGTCGATTCCGTGAGTATCCGCAAGGCGCGCTGCACTATAGGTCAATACAGCGCTTGCTGCCATCTGCCCATGTATCGGACACTCGCAGGTTGATGTTCCCCACCGAGCCGTTTTGACTAAGCTCATTTATGTTCCTCCTGCTGTGCCTGTGGAGCTCGCATGGTTTCAGCCAATCGTCCCGACCCCTTCATGCCCGCCTACCGCTATGAACAACTGGTTCAGGCGGTGGTCGACTATGCCATCTACATGCTCGACCCCTCAGGTTATGTGGTGTCCTGGAACGCAGGGGCCGAGCGCATCAAGGGTTACCGCGCCGAGGAAGTGATCGGTCGGCATTTCTCGTTGTTCTTCACCCCTCAGGACTGTCTTGACGGGCGCCCTGAGCGTTTGCTGCGCCAGGCCCTGGACCAGGGCGTGGCGCAGGATGAAGGCTGGCGCGTGCGCAAGGACGGCACGCAGTTCTGGGCCCTGGCGGCGCTGGATGTGATCCGCGACCACCACGGCCAGGTCATTGGCCTGGCCAAGATCACCCGCGACATCACCGACCGCCGCGACTCGGCCCTGCAACTCGACGCCATGCGCGCCCAGCTGTTCCAGGCGCAGAAGCTCGAGGCGCTGGGGCAGTTGACCGGCGGCCTGGCCCATGACTTCAACAACCTGCTCACCATTATCCTCAGCTCCGCGCGCCTGGCCTTGGTCAGCAAGGACCCGGCACGTACGCAGAACCTGCTCGAGCACATCGTCGACGCCGGCCAGCGGGGCGCGCAACTGACCCGCCAGTTGCTCAGCTTCGCGCGCCACCAGCAGTTCACCGTGACCCGGGTGAACCCGGTGGAACTGGTGGCCTCGACCCGCAGTCTGCTTGAACACGCGCTGCCCGATGACATCGAGCTGGAGCAGCAGCTAGCGCCTGACCTGCCCCTGATCGAGGTGGATGCCGGGCAGTTGCAGATGGTGCTGCTCAACCTGCTGTTCAACGCCCGCGATGCTATCGAAGGGGCGGGGCAGATCCGCCTGGAGGTCAGGGTGGTGACCTTGGTGGGTGAAGTGGAGGGCTTGCACGGGCAGTTCGTGCGCTTCGATGTACATGACACCGGCCAGGGCATCGCGCCGTATGTGTTGCCGCGCATCTTCGAGCCCTTCTTCACCACCAAGCCCTTCGGCAAAGGCACGGGCCTCGGCCTGAGCCAGGTGTATGGATTCGCCAAGCAGAGCAATGGCGCCATCTGCGTGGCCAGCAGCGAAGGCCAGGGCACCTGCATGAGCCTGTACCTGCCGGCCCAGCAACACGACGGCGATCTCCAACCCAACGAGTAGGAAGCGACATGGTAGAAACACTCACGCGTTTGGCGACGGGAATCGATGGGCTCGATGCCGTGCTAAAGGGCGGCCTGGTGGCTAGCGCCTCCTATATCGTCCAGGGCCCACCAGGGGCGGGCAAGACCATCCTGGCCAACCAGCTCGCCTGCAACCATGTGCGCGATGGTGGGCGGGTGCTGGTGGCGACCTTGCTCAGCGAGTCCCACGAGCGCCTGTTCCAGTACTTGTCCACCCTGGCGTTCTTCGACCCGACCTTGGTGGGCGACCCGATCCAGTTCGTCAGCGCCTTCGATACTTTGGAGCAGGAAGGCCTGGATGCGGTTGTCCGGCTGCTGCGCCAGGAAATCTCTCGGCAGCAGGCCAGCCTGCTGATCGTCGATGGCCTGCTCAACGCCAGGGCGCGGGCGGAAACGGCCCTGGACACCAAGAAGTTCGTCTCCGAACTGCAAGGGCATGCGGCGTTTGCCGGGTGCACCGTGCTGTTGTTGACCAGCGCTCGGCTGGAAGAGGGCAGCCCCGAGCACACCATGGTCGATGGGGTGATCGAGCTGGGCGAACAGACCATTGGCAGCCATACCGTGCGGCATATCCAGTTGCGCAAGACGCGCGGCAGCGGAGCGTTGGCAGGCAAGCACGAGTGCCTGATCAGCGAGGCAGGGCTTCAGGTCTACCCAAGGCTCGAATCGCTCTACAGCCACCCCAGCTACCTGGGTTCCGAGGTGCTGAAGCGGGTCTCAACCGGCGTAGTGGCGCTGGACGAGATGCTCGCCGGCGGCCTGGCCGAAGGCTCTGTGAGCCTGTTGATGGGGCCTTCGGGTGTCGGCAAGACGTCTCTGGGCCTGGGCTTTTTGGCGGCCTCCAGCCCCGAGGCGCCGGGCTTGCACTTCGGCTTCTACGAGCCTCCCGCGCGCCTGCGCTTGAAGGCGGCGTCGCTGGGGCATGATTTCATCACCCTGGAAAAACAGGGCGCCTTGCACCTGTGCTGGCAGCCCACCACCGAAGGTTTGCTGGACCAAGTGGGTGCCCGCTTGCTGGCGCAGGTCGAGGCGCATGGCATCAAGCGTGTGGTCATCGACAGCCTGGGGGCGTTCGGGCGCCTGGCGACCGATCCTGCACGGCTCAATGGTTTCTTCCGCGCCTTGACCGGCGAACTGCGCGCGCGTGACGTCAGCGTGCTGCTGACCTGGGAGATGCGCGACCTGTTTGGTTCGGAGATCACCGCGCCGGCGCCGGACCTGTCGAGCATCGTCGATAACCTGATGCTCATGCGCTTCGTCGAGCTCGAGTCGCAATTGCGGCGCATGCTGTCGATCCTCAAGGTGCGCGACAGCCACCACGACCCAGCCCCGCACGAGCTGCTTATCGGGCCCCATGGCATCACCTTGAGCAAGGCCTTCGAGGGCGCGCGAGGGGTATTATCCGGTACCGCAGTGCCGCAGGGTGGCGGCTGATGGGTATGCCATGAACACCATTCTGATCGTCGATGACGAATACCTGATCGCCGATATCCTCGGTTTCGCCTTGGAGGACGAGGGCTTTCTGGTGGAAAAGGCCAGCAATGGCCGCAAGGCATTGGACGCTTTGAAAGAGAAACGGGTAGAGCTGGTGATCACCGACTACATGATGCCGGTGCTCAATGGCGAGGAGCTGGTGCGGGCGATTCGCCAGGAGTTGGCGCTGGCGGACCTACCAGTGATTCTCATGAGTGGGGCGCAGGCCAGCGAGGGGTGGGTCAGCCCTGAGCTGTTCGCGGCGGTATTCGATAAGCCCTTCGACATGGACCGGATGATCGCCAAGGTGCGCGAGTTGCTCGACACCTGAGCGGGTAGGCAGGCTCCCGCGTCGGCGGGCAGGGCGGTCAAGCGCATCCGTGCGGCTTGAGACAGGAAAACTCAGTGGTGGTCGTCGGCTTTTTCCGGGGCTGGGCTGCCGGCTTGGATACGCTTGAAAATCTCTTCACGATGAACCTGGACATCTTTCGGCGCATCGATGCCAATTCTCACTTGCATCCCTTTGACTCCCAGAATGGTGACTTTGATGTCGTCGTTGATGACGATGCTTTCGCCAACCTTACGGGTGAGTATCAGCATGTAGTTCTCCTTGGTGATGAAATAAACCGCGAGGCCAGTTGCCACGGCGGCGGGAGCCTGTCCCTCTTCCTTCTCATTAAAGACGCTTTCGGCGGATATTAATTCCCCCGCAGACAAATTCTCTTGCCTGTCTTCAGTTGCAGGTGCCGATGGAAACCAAGGTGGTGTCAATCGGCGAAGGTGCTCGGTGGCAAGGATAGGGCGCTTCAGTGCTTATGGGAAATTTCTCTGCTCTAGATGAAGAATACTCTTTGCTAACTGTCAGTTAAATCACCTCTAGTGCTTTCAGAAAATGCAGCAAAGCAACTTCCTCCGGCTCCAGTCCCTTGCGTGCACGTACTCGAGGCAAGTCGGCGAGGCGCCCGAGTTCGAAGTGCTCCAGCACCGCTGGGTGGATGTAACAGCGACGACACACCGCAGGCGTATTGCCCAGGCGCGTTGCCACCTGGCGGACCATGGCCGTCACTTGGCGCCGGGCTTCGCTTTGCGGCTCCCAGGCCAGCGGGCGCAGCAGTTCCAGCGCCAGGGCGCTGCCGGCCCAGGTGCGGTAGTCCTTGGCGGTGAAGTCGGCGCCGGTGAGTTGCTGGAGAAACTGGTTGACCTCGCTGGAGCCCACGCTATGACGCTCGCCGTTTTCGTCCAGGTACTGGAACAGCGATTGCCCCGGCAGTTCCAGGCAGCGCTTGACCAGCCCGGCCAGGCGCCGGTCGCGCAGAGTCACGTCATGCTCCACGCCGCGCTTGCCGCGAAACTGGAAGCGTATGGTGCTGCCGCGTACCTGCACATGGCGATTGCGCAGGGTGGTCAGGCCATAGGATTGGTTGTCGCGCAGGTACTCGCGGTTGCCGATACGAATCAGCGTGCTGTCGAGCAGACTGACCACCAGCGCCATCACCTTTTCCCGGTCCAGGCCGGGCCGCGCCAGGTGTAGGTCCAGTTGCTTGCGCAGGCTGGGCAGGGCCTGGGCGAAGGCCAGCATGCGCCCGTACTTGTGCTGGTCGCGCAGCACCCGCCATTCGGTGTGGTAGCGGTACTGCTTGCGCCCTCGGGCATCGCGGCCGGTCGCTTGCAGGTGGCCGTGGGGGTCGAGGCAGATCCACACATCGGTGTAGGCCGGGGGGATCACCAGCGCGGCGATACGTGCCAGGGTCTCGCTGTCGCGTATGCGCTCGCCGGCGGGGTCGAGGTAGATGAAGCGGTCACGCCAGCGGCGCCGGCTCAGGCCGGGCTGGCTGTCGTCGACGTAGTGCAGGGTTCGCGGCAGGCGGATCTCGGACATCGCGCACTCCATGCCCAGTTATCTGAGCCCAGTGATCTGAGCAATGGACAACGCCTGCGCGACAGTTGCTCAGCCCAGCAGCGCCACTGACTTGATCTGCGCCCACAAGGCCTGCCCCGGGTGCAGGCCAAGCTGGTCGGCGGAGAAGCGCGTGATACGCGCCAGCAAGGCATTGCCAGCGGCATCCAGGCTCACCAGCACGTGCGCCGGGTTGTCCGCAGGGCGGCATTCGCGCACGCTCACCGGCAGGCGGTTGAGGATGCTCGAGGTGCTGTCCTGGCTCAGGCTAAGGCTGACATCGCGGGCCTGCACCTTCACCCGCAGGCTGCTGCCAATTGCTTGTGGTGGGTGCGCGATACGCAGCAGCGGGCCGTGTTCGCCGGGCAGGCGCAGGTCAAGCAGTTCGTAGTGCGGGTCATAGCCACTGACCCGGCCTTCGAGCACCACGCCTGCGTCCTCGCCCTGGGCCAGCGACAGGTCCAGGCGCGCCAGGGTTTCGCCGATCGGCCCGCTGGCGGTGGCCTGGCCCTGTTCGAGCAGCACCAGGTGGTCGGCCAGGCGTGCCACTTCGTCCTGGGCGTGGCTGACGTACACCACCGGGATATCCAGCTCGTCGTGCAGGCGTTCCAGGTACGGCAGGATCTCGCGTTTGCGCGGGCCATCCAGGGCCGCCAGCGGCTCGTCCATCAGCAGCAGGCGCGGGCTGCTGAGCAAGGCGCGGGCGATACCGACCCGCTGCGCTTCACCACCAGACAACGTGGCGGGGCGCCGGGTTAGCAGGTGGCCGATGCCCAGCAGTTGGCAGGCTTGCTCGAGGCTGACCTTGCGCTCGCTCGCCGCGATCCGGCGCCAGCCGAACTCCAGGTTGCCGCGCACCGACAGGTGCGGGAACAGGCTGGCCTCCTGGAACACATAGCCCACCGGGCGCTGGTGCGGGGGGATGAACAGGCCGCGGGAGGAGTCTTCCCAGACCTCGCCATTGACCTCGATATAGGCATCGCTGGCGCGCTCCAGGCCTGCCAGGCAGCGCAGGCAGGAGGTTTTGCCGGAGCCGGAATGGCCGAACAGCGCGCTGATGCCGCGCCCTGGCAGGTGCAGGTCGACATCCAGGGTGAAAGCGTCACGCGCAAGGTTCAGGCGTGCGTGTATCGATGCGCTCATTTCAGCTCCAGCCAGCCTTGCCACGGCGGCCAGCATAAAGCATCAGCAACACCAGGAAGGAGAACACCAGCATGGACCCGGCCAGCCAGTGCGCTTGCGGATAGGCCATGGCCTCGACGTGATCGAAGATCTGCACCGAGACCACGCGGGTCTTGTCAGGAATATTGCCGCCGATCATCAGCACCACGCCGAACTCGCCCACGGTGTGGGCAAAACCAAGAATGCTGGCGGTGACGAAACCTGGGCGAGCCAGTGGCAGCACCACGTGAATGAACGTGTCCCAGGGGCTGGCGCGCAGCGTCGCGGCCACTTCCAGCGGGCGCTCGCCGATGGCGCCAAAGGCGTTCTGCAGGGGCTGCACCACGAACGGCATGGAGTACACCACCGAGCCGATCACCAGCCCTGTGAAGCTGAATACCACGCTGCCCAGGCCCAGGGCCTGGGTAGCCTGGCCGATCCAGCCATGGGGGCCAAGGGCGATCAGCAGGTAGAAGCCGATCACCGTCGGCGGCAGCACCAAAGGCAGCGCCACCACCGCGCCGATCGGCCCGCGCAGCCACGAGCGTGTGCGCGCCAGCCACCAGGCGATGGGGGTGCCCACCAGCAACAGGATCACCGTGGTCAGGCTGGCCAGCTTGAAGGTCAGCCAGATCGCGCCGAAGTCACTGGCGTCGAGCGGCATCAGAGCTCATAGCCGTACGATTTGATCACCGCAGCGGCTTTCGGGCCTTTGAGGTATTCCACCAGTGCCTTGGCGGCGGGGTTGTCCTTGCCTTTGTTGAGGATGACCGCGTCCTGGCGGATCGGGTCGTGCAGGCTGGCCGGAACGATCCAGGCCGAACCGCTGCTGACCTTGCCGTCCTTGTAGATCTGCGACAGCGCCACGAAGCCCAGCTCGGCGTTGCCGGTGGAAACGAACTGGAACGCCTGGGTGATGTTCTGGCCTTCGACCAGCTTGCCCTTGGTGGCTTCGGTCAGCTTGAGCTTGTCCAGCACCTGGGTGGCGGCCAGGCCGTAGGGCGCGGTTTTCGGGTTGGCGATGGACAGGTGCTTGTACTCGTTTTTCTTCAGCACTTCGCCCTTGGCATCGACGTAGCCTTCTTTGGCCGACCACAGCGCCAGGGTGCCGATGGCGTAGGTGAAGCGCGAGCCTGGGACGATTTCCTTTTCCTGCTCGAGCTTGGCCGGAGTGGTGTCGTCGGCGGAGAAGAACACTTCGAACGGCGCGCCGTTCTTGATTTGTGCGTAGAACTGGCCGGTGGCGCCGAACGAGGCGACCAGCTTGTGGCCGGTGTCCTTCTCGAAGTCCTTGGCGATCGCCTGGATCGGCGCTGTAAAGTTTGCAGCAACCGCGACCTGGACTTCATCGGCCCAGGCACTGTTGACGAAGATCAGGCTGGCGAGGGCGCTGGCGGCCAGGTGGGACAGGCGAATACGCATGGTACGTTCCTTGAGGTGGGTTATCGTTATGGTGCCGACTATATAGCGATAGGCCAGCCATCGGGAAGGGCAGTGCGCTGAAAAAACAGGGGGAGTTTCAGGTCGCGCCGATCTGTGTCGGCGCGTTGTCGGCGACGTTGCGGATGAGCCGCCGTGGTTCGCCTTGGGTATCCAGGGCGCTAGCGAGCAGCAGGGCGCTCAGAGCGCCTTGCTGACCTGGATATCGCTGACCTTCTCGGCATCCTCGCCGTGGATCTTGCGCAGCGCTTCCAAGGCTTGCTCGAGGGAGGCGTCGGGCATCAGGGCGAAGTCCCAGCGACGTTGGCCATCGAGCTTGTACTTGATCACATACTTGGTGGTCTGGGTCATGCTGTTATCCGAGTTTCGACGAAGAGCGGCGAACGATCTTGATCTTGTGGGTGAAGGCCGGCTTGCGCGTTACCGAGATCGGGCGCGTGGTCACGGTGTCGAGGGTGATGTTCCAGAAACCGGTGCTGGGCACGGTGATCCTGGCCGGGAAACGGTCGAAGGCGCCACCGTGGTAGGTGTGCCGGCCGCCATTCTTGAAGCTGCGGAAGTTGGCGTCGTTCATCAGGCGGATGTTGCAGCGCTGGGAGCACTCGATGACGACGACATCGTCCTCGTTGAGGTGCTCGCGCTGGTGTACGAATTTCATGTGGGGCTCCGCAAGGTAGGGTTCTGCAAACACGCAAGATACCATGATGTCGCGGTGAACTGCCGCGTTCGACATGTGCTCAGGGATAAATCTGCCAAAGCAGGGAGCAAATTTGCCTGGCCGTTGTCAGACGCTTTTTCGAGGTGGAGGGAGTTGAGCATGAAGTGGTTGATGGCGGCGTTCGTGGTGGCGCTGGGCGGCTGTGCAAGTGTCTCGGAGTTGGAGCAGTCGCGTGAAACCATGGATGTGATTTCCGGCAAGACGCCACGTCAATATGCCGACTGCGTCAAGGGCAAGCTGGCCGACAGCCGTGACCCACTGGTCGAGGAGCAGCGCGGCGAGGGGTTGCGGCTGCTGGTGCCGCAGAAGCTCAGCGCCGGCGATGGCCCGGCGGCCCTGGTGGACATCGACAAGCGCGGCAGCGGCAGCGCAATCAAGGTCTACGAGCGGCTGAACAACTTCCCGCTGCGTCCGGGTGATGTGCGCACGGCGGCAACCGAGTGCATCTCCGGTTCTTGACCTGGCTCAACGAACCTTGAACTAACCGGCCAGCGACCCGCACTTGGTCGGTTGGGTGATTGTTGCGATTCAACGTGCAGGGCTAGTATCCATTCTCTTATGTCTTTTAAGACTAAACTTATAACCAGAGAAATGGAGCTTCCTGATGAAACCGTTGAGTCGCGCCCTGATCGGCAGCTTGCTGATTGCGGGTTGGCCAGCGGCGCATGCCGCCGATGGCCAGAAAATCTTCAACCAGGGCGGGCAGAACCCCGCCGCCATGGCTTGCCTGGGGTGCCATGGTGCGGATGGCAAGGGCATTGCCGCCGCGGGTTTTCCCCGTTTGGCCGGGTTGTCCGCGGGCTACCTGGCCAAGCAGCTGAGGGATTTTCGCAGTGGCACACGCCAGCAGCCGGTGATGGAACCGCTGGCCAAGGCCATGAGCGATGACGAAATCCACGCAGTCAGCCAGTACCTGGCAGCACTGCCCGCCGACCCTGCGCCCGACCTGCGGCGCCAGCAGATCGCCCCCGACCCCATCACCCGCCTGGCCCTGTATGGCGACTGGCAACGCAACATCCCCGGTTGCGTGCAATGCCACGGCCCTGGTGGCGCGGGTATTGGCGAGCACTTCCCACCTTTGAGCGGCCAGCCCGCCGCCTACCTCGCAGCGCAACTCGATGCCTGGCGTGGCGGCACACGCAGCAACGACCCCAACCAGCTGATGGTCGGTGTGGCCAAGGCCATGACCGCCGATGAGGTCAAGGCTATCTCTGAATTCTTCGCCCAGCTCGCTCGCCAGGAGGCCAAGCCATGAAAGCTATGATTTGCGCCGTACTGCTGGCAGCCATCGGCAGCGCCCAAGCTGCGAATATCGCCATGGAAGACCAGTCCCAGCTCAAGGTGCCGGGGCAGCAGGCCGCGCCGTTGTTCAGCCCGCCAGCGGAAGATGCCTTGCCGGACAATGCCTTCGGCAAGAGTGTGCGCGAGGGCCATGCGCTGTTCGTCGACACCCGGCGGCTGATGCCCGAGGCTGTGGGCAATGGCATGAACTGCAGCAACTGCCACTTGGATCAGGGCCGCATGGCGCACTCCGCGCCGCTGTGGGGGGCGTACCCGATGTACCCCGCGTATCGCAAGAAGAACGACAAGGTCAATACTTACGCCGAGCGTATCCAGGGTTGCTTCCAGTTCAGCATGAACGGCACGCCACCGGCCGCCGACAGCCCGCAGATGACGGCCTTGAGCGTTTATTCCTACTGGCTGTCGACCCAGGCACCTACAGGTGTGGAGATACCTGGCCGTGGTTACCCGGAGGTCGCCCAGCCTGCCGGTGGCTACGACTTCAAGCGTGGCCAGCAGGTGTATCGCGAGCAATGCGCGATCTGCCATGGCGGCAATGGCGAAGGCCAGAAAGTGGCGGGCGAATACGTGATGCCGCCGCTGTGGGGCAAGGACGCCTACAACTGGGGCGCCGGCATGCACCGGATCAACACCGCGGCATCGTTCATCAAGCACAACATGCCGCTGGGCAAGCCCGGCAGCCTGAGCGACCAGCAGGCGTGGGACGTGGCGGCGTGGATCAACCGCCACGAGCGGCCGCAGGATCCTCGTCTGGTGGAGGGCTCCATCGAGAAGACGCGGGTGAAGTTCCATGCCAACGACGGGGTCAACCTGTATGGGCAGAAGGTCGATGGCGTGCTGATCGGGCAGGGCCTGTAACCTTGGCGTCCCGCCACTGTCACCGCCCTGCAACCCCCCTCGGGTAGCAATGGCCGTTATCTTCCTCAAGGAGTGCGGCCATGGAACTCTGTGTGATCGGGGCGGGATATGTGGGGCTGGTCACGGCGGCGTGTTTCGCGCAGATGGGCAACCGCGTGGTGTGCCTGGAGCGTGACCAGGCGCGCCTTGCACAGTTGCGCCAGGGCCAGTGCCCGATCTATGAGCCCGGCCTTGCGCCGCTGTTGCAGGAAGGCCTGCACAGCAGCCAGTTGATCTTCACCGACAGTTGGGAGCAGGCCTTGGCCCGCGCCGAGGTGGTGTTCATTGCCGTGGGCACGCCAAGCCAGGAAGACGGCTCGGCCGACCTGCAGCATGTGCTGGCCGTGGCCGACAGCCTGGGTTGCCAGCTGCGCCGGGCCTGCCTGGTGGTGAACAAGTCGACCGTGCCGGTCGGCACCGCCGAGCGCGTGGCCCGGCATATCGCTGTTGGCCTGCGCGCGCGCGGCGCAACGTGCCAGGTAGAGGTGGCGAGCAACCCGGAGTTCCTCAAGGAGGGCAGTGCGGTCGAAGACTTCATGCGCCCCGACCGCATCATCATCGGCACTGACAGCGAAGCCGCCAGCCAATGCCTGCAACGCCTCTACGCGCCGTTCGTGCGCAACCGCGAGCGGGTGCTGGCGATGACCCCGCGCGCTGCTGAATTCAGTAAATACGCAGCCAACGCCTTCCTGGCCACCAAGGTCTCTTTCATCAACGAGCTGGCGGGCCTATGCGCTCACCTGAACGTGGACATCGAGCAAGTACGCCGGGGCATCGGCAGCGACCGGCGCATCGGCAGCCACTTCATCTACGCCGGTTGTGGCTATGGCGGCTCGTGCTTTCCCAAGGATGTGCGGGCGCTGATCCACACCGCCGAGCAGCAAGGCTACCGGCCTGCGATCCTGCAAGCGGTGCAGGCCCGCAATGTCGAGCAGAAAACCCTGCTGTTCCGCGCTTTGCAGCAGCATTTTGGTGGTTTCCTGCGCGGCCGTAACGTGGCCTTGTGGGGCTTGGCGTTCAAACCCGGCACAGACGATTTGCGTGAGGCGCCGAGCCTGGTGCTGCTCGATGCCTTGCTGGCCGCAGGGGCGCGGGTGCAGGCTTGCGACCCGGCAGCCTTGGCCGGGGTGGCGGCGGCCTACCCCGAGGCGCTCGCCAGTGGCCAACTGCGCCTGGGCGAAGACCCCTATGCGTGCGTGGAAGGCGCCGATGCGCTGGTGCTGGTGACCGAGTGGAAGCAGTTTCGCCAGCCGGATTTTCGCCGGGTTCGTGGTCTGATGCGCATGCCGGTGCTGTTCGATGGACGCAATATTTATGATCCGTTTGAACTTACCGAGCTGGGTTATCTCTATCATGGCATCGGTCGGCCACAGGTGGGGCATTGTAAGGTGACCGCCGCCTGATTAGACTGCGCCGAATATCACAGGCCCAGCCCTTGTTTAAGGATGTATATGATCAAGAAATGCTTGTTCCCGGCAGCCGGTTACGGCACCCGCTTCCTGCCCGCTACCAAAGCCATGCCCAAGGAAATGCTGCCGGTGGTGAACAAGCCACTGATCCAGTACGGCGTCGAAGAGGCCCTGGATGCGGGCCTGAGCGAGATCTCCATCGTCACTGGCCGCGGCAAGCGTGCCCTGGAAGACCACTTCGACATCAGCTATGAGCTGGAAAACCAGATCAAGGGCACCGACAAGGAAAAATACCTGGTCGGTATCCGCCGTCTGCTCGACGAGTGCTCGTTCTCCTATACCCGCCAGACCGAAATGAAAGGCCTGGGCCACGCCATCCTCACCGGCCGTCCGCTGATCGGCGACGAGCCGTTCGCCGTGGTACTGGCCGACGACCTGTGCGTGAACGTCGACGGTGATGGCGTGCTGACCCAGATGGTCAAGCTGTACAAGCAGTTCCGCTGCTCGATCGTCGCCATCCAGGAAGTCGACCCGCAGGAAACCAACAAGTACGGCGTGATCGCCGGCGACATGATCCGCGACGACATCTTCCGCGTGACCAACATGGTCGAGAAGCCCAAGCCTGAAGACGCACCGTCGAACCTGGCGATCATCGGCCGCTACATCCTGACCCCGGATATCTTCGACATCATCGAGAACACCGAGCCAGGCAAGGGTGGCGAGATCCAGATCACCGACGCCCTGTTGCAGCAGGCGCAGAACGGTTGCGTGATTGCCTACAAGTTCAAGGGCAAGCGTTTCGACTGCGGCGGCGCCGAAGGCTACATCGACGCCACCAACTTCTGCTTCGAGAACTTCTACAAGACCGGCAAGGCCTACTAAGGCGCAGGTTGCGTACGGCGCTTGCAGCCGACCAGAAAAAGAGCCACCCTCGGGTGGCTTTTTTTGTGGAGTCTGGAAAGTGGCCTACGATTTTGATCTGTTCGTGATTGGCGCCGGTTCCGGCGGGGTGCGCGCCGCGCGTTTCGCGGCGGGCTTTGGTGCGAAAGTGGCGGTGGCCGAAAGCCGCTACCTGGGTGGCACCTGTGTCAACGTCGGCTGCGTGCCGAAGAAGCTGCTGGTGTATGGCGCCCATGTCGCCGATGAACTCGAGCAGGCCGCAGGCTTCGGCTGGACCCTCGAGGAAGGGCATTTCGACTGGGGCACACTGATCGCCAACAAGAACCGCGAAATCGAGCGCCTCAACGGCATCTACCGCAACCTGCTGGTCAACAGCGGCGTAACGCTGCTACAGGGGCATGCACGCATCACCGGCGCTAATGAGGTGGAAGTCGAAGGCCAGCGCTACAGCGCTGCCAACATCCTCATCGCCACCGGCGGCTGGCCATACGTGCCGGACATCCCCGGCAAGGAACTGGCCATCACCTCCAACGAGGCGTTCTACCTCAAGCAATTGCCACGGCGCGTGCTGGTGGTCGGCGGCGGCTACATCGCGGTGGAATTCGCCGGTATCTTCCAGGGCCTGGGCGCCAATACCAGCTTGCTGTACCGCGGCGACCTGTTCCTGCGCGGTTTCGACGGCTCGGTACGCACCCACCTGAAGGAAGAGCTGGAAAAGCGCGGCCTGGACTTGCAGTTCAACGCCGATATCCAACGCATCGACCAGCAAGCCGATGGCAGCCTCAAGGCCACCCTCACGGACGGCCGCGAGCTGGTTGCCGACTGCGTGCTCTATGCCACCGGGCGGCGTCCGATGCTCGACAACCTGGGCCTTGAGAACACCGGTGTGGAACTGGATGAGCGCGGCTACATCCGTGTCGATGAGCAGTACCGCACCACCGCACCTTCGGTGTTCGCCCTGGGCGATGTGATCGGCCGCGTGCAGCTCACCCCGGTGGCACTGGCCGAGGGCATGGCGGTGGCACGCCAGCTGTTCAAGCCAGAGCAGTACCGCCCGGTGGACTACCAGAACATCCCGACTGCGGTGTTCAGCCAGCCACCGATCGGCACCGTGGGCCTGACTGAAGAGGACGCGCTCAAAGCCGGGCACAAGGTGCAGATTTTCGAGAGCCGTTTCCGGGCGATGAAGCTGACCCTCACCGACATTCAGGAAAAGACCCTGATGAAGCTGGTGGTGGACGCCGACACCGACAAGGTGCTGGGGTGCCACATGGTCGGGCCGGACGCAGGCGAAATCATCCAGGGCCTGGGCATTGCCCTCAAGGCAGGCGCTACCAAGCAGCAGTTCGATGAAACCATTGGCGTGCACCCGACCGCTGCCGAAGAGTTCGTCACGATGCGTACCATCACCCGCTGAGCCGTCCTAAGACACTTCAGGCATTTGAATCTGTAGGAGCGGGCTTGCCCGCGAACCAGGGCATAGCCCTGGCCCTGCACCGCGGAGTATGGCACCGGCTCCTCCGGTGTTCGCGGGCAAGCCCGCTCCTACAGAGCTCTGCATCGCCAAGTAGCCCCCGCAATCCTTTGCTCAGCTCATTCCCTTCTATTAATAAAGCCCGGTTATAGCCAAAACCAATCAATAGCATGAGGTTTGCCAATGAGCCTTTCCCAGGCCCGTTGGTTAGGATTCTCTCCGTCAACGATTTCAAACCCCCTGAAGGAGAGTCTCTCGTGCCAATCATCAACAGCCAAGTCAAACCGTTCACCGCCACTGCCTACCACAAAGGCGAATTCGTTCCAGTGAGCGATGCCGACCTGAAAGGCAAATGGTCCGTCGTGTTCTTCTACCCAGCAGACTTCACCTTCGTCTGCCCGACCGAACTGGGCGACCTCGCTGACAACTACGCCGAGTTCAAGAAACTGGGCGTCGAGATCTACGGCGTGTCCACCGACACCCACTTCACCCACAAAGCCTGGCACGACACCTCGGACACCATCGGCAAGATCCAGTACCCACTGATCGGTGACCCGACCCACATCATCTCGCGCAACTTCGACGTGCTGATCGAAGAAGCTGGCCTGGCTGACCGCGGCACCTTCGTGATCAACCCAGAAGGCCAGATCAAGATCGTCGAACTGAACGACGGTGGTGTAGGCCGTGACGCCAGCGAGCTGCTGCGCAAGGTGAAAGCTGCCCAGTACGTTGCTGCCCACCCAGGCGAAGTTTGCCCGGCCAAGTGGAAAGAAGGCGAAGCCACCCTGGCGCCTTCCCTGGACCTGGTCGGCAAGATCTAAGACCGTGCGCCAGAGCCGGGCGGTGAGCAACCGCCACACTTGAGTTCATCACCGCCCCGAAAAACGCCCGGGCGACCTCGCCTGGGCGTTTTTATTTACACGCTTGAAATAAGGAATCGCCCGTATGTTGGACGCCACGCTTAAATCGCAACTGAAAACCTACCTCGAGCGGGTCACCCAGCCTATCGAGATCGTCGCCTCCCTCGACGACGGCGCGAAGTCCCGCGAAATGCACGACCTGCTGGTGGAAATCGCTGGCCTGTCGAACCTCATTACCCTGAGCGCGGATGGCAGCGATGCACGTCGCCCGTCGTTCTCGCTCAACCGCCCAGGGGGCGATATCAGCCTGCGTTTCGCCGGCATCCCCATGGGTCATGAATTCACCTCGCTGGTGCTGGCGCTGCTGCAAGTCGGCGGCCACCCATCCAAGGCCAGTGCCGAAGTGATCGAGCAGATCCAGGCGATCGAAGGTGAGTTCCTGTTCGAAACCTACTTCTCGCTGTCCTGCCAGAACTGCCCGGACGTGGTCCAGGCGCTGAACCTGATGGCGGTGCTCAACCCCAATATTCGCCACGTGGCCATCGATGGCGCGCTGTTCCAGGACGAAGTGGAAAGCCGCAAGATCATGGCGGTGCCGAGCATCTACCTGAATGGCGAAGTGTTCGGCCAGGGCCGCATGGGCTTGGAAGAGATCCTCGGCAAGATCGACACCAGCGCCGGCAGCCGCCAGGCCGAGAAGATCAACGCCAAGGACGCCTTCGATGTGTTGGTGGTCGGCGGTGGCCCCGCTGGCGCCGCTGCTGCGATCTATGCAGCGCGCAAAGGCATTCGTACCGGCGTTGCCGCCGAGCGTTTCGGCGGCCAGGTGCTCGACACCCTGGCCATCGAGAACTTCATCTCGGTGCAGGAGACCGAAGGGCCGAAACTGGCCACGGCCTTGGAAGAGCACGTCAAGCAGTACGAAGTCGACATCATGAACCTGCAACGCGGCGAGTCGCTGATTCCCGCTACCGATGGCGGCCTGCACGAAGTACGTCTGGCCAGCGGTGCCTCGCTCAAGGCCAAGACCGTGATCCTGGCCACCGGTGCGCGCTGGCGCGAAATGAACGTGCCGGGCGAGCAGGAGTACCGCTCCCGTGGCGTGGCCTACTGCCCACACTGTGATGGCCCGCTGTTCAAGGGCAAGCGCGTGGCGGTGATCGGCGGCGGCAACTCGGGTGTGGAAGCGGCCATCGACCTGGCCGGTATCGTCGCCCAGGTGACGCTGATCGAGTTCGACAGCCAGCTGCGTGCCGATGCCGTGTTGCAGCGCAAGCTGCACAGCCTGCCGAACGTCAAGGTGATCACCAGTGCGCTGACCACCGAAGTGCTGGGCAATGGCGAGAAGGTCAACGGCCTGCGCTACAAGGACCGCACCACTGATGAGCTGCACACCGTGGAACTCGAAGGTATCTTCGTGCAGATCGGCCTGCTGCCCAACACCGACTGGCTCAAGGGCACGGTCGAGTTGTCGCCGCGTGGTGAGATCATCGTCGATGCCAAAGGCCAGACCAACATCCCGGGCGTATTCGCTGCAGGCGATGTGACCACGGTGCCGTACAAGCAGATCGTCATCGCGGTAGGTGAGGGCGCCAAGGCCTCGCTGGCCGCGTTCGACCACCTGATCCGTACCTCCGCACCGGCCTGAGGCTGATTGCGGTACAGAAAAACGCCGCCGTTTCGTGAGAGACGGCGGCGTTTTTTTCGTGGAAGGTCCAGGCACACCGGCTGTCTATCATTAAGCCCAGGCCTCTACCGGATACCGCCATGACTCTGATAAGCCGCGAACCCTGGTGGCTGGTGCCACCCAAGCCCGGTCAGCAGGAACAGGACCTGCACTGGGGCTATCTGGAAATCTATGCCGACGGCAGTACCGTGTTCGTCGACCAGCGCCCCAGCGACCAAGAGCTGGCCGAGCGCAAGAGCTGCCGTAATTTCCCCAAGCCGGAATAACCCGGTTCAGCCCTCCAGCTGAGCCAGGCGCGCCTCCAAGGCGGCGACCCGCGCTTCCAGCGCTTCGATGCGTTCATCCGAGGCGCCACCGCTGCGCTCGCCCGCGCCTTGCTGGCGCGCCGAAAGAATCGCCTCGATTTCTGCCGGGTCGCCCAGGGCGTGGGTGTAGCGGTCCTCGCGCTGGCCGGCCTGGCGTGGCAGGTGCAGCGCCAGCTCGCGCGATACCAGGCGTTCGAGTTGGTGCTGCACCTGCTCGGCGTCTTCGAATTCGTGCAGGCGGTTGCTGCGGGTCAGCAATTCGTTCACGGTTTGCGGCCCGCGCAGGAACATCAGGCCCATCAGCACCAACTGCGCCGGCACCAGTTCCAGCGCCTTGTCCACCCGCTGCTCCCAGCGGTCGGCGCGGCTGCCCATCTGCAGGCGGGTCAGGTCCTGGCCCTCGAGGGCACGCAGGGCCTGGCCGACCTGGCCGGGGGAGAGGTTCATCACCGGCTCCCGGCTGGTCTTCTGGTTACAGGCCAATACCAGGGCATTGAGGGTCAGCGGGTAGGCTTCCGGGCTGGTGGCCTGCTTCTCGATCAACGCGCCCAACACGCGGACCTCGGTGCTGCTGAAGCGGCCTTCGCCTGCGGTTTCGTGTTCTGACATGGCCCTGTCTCATTGCGAGGAAAAAGGCCACTAGCCTAGGCGTTGCGTCAGGCTTAGGCAATCGTGGGGCTGCGCGGCAGCCCCGTTTGCTCACGCGTTGCGCCGTTCCATCGCCTGGCACGCCGCTGCGGTGAACAGCACGTCGGTCGAGGAGTTCAGCGCGGTTTCCGCCGAGTCTTGCAGCACGCCGATGATGAAGCCGACCGCCACCACCTGCATGGCCACCTCGCTGGGAATGCCGAACAGACTGCACGCCAGCGGAATCAGTAGCAGCGAGCCGCCGGCCACGCCCGAAGCACCGCAAGCACAGACGGCCGCTACCACGCTGAGCAGCACGGCCGTGGGCAGGTCGACCGCGATGCCCAGGGTGTTCACCGCAGCCAGGGTCAGCACGGTAATGGTGATGGCCGCGCCGGCCATGTTGATGGTCGCGCCCAGCGGGATCGACACCGAATAGGTGTCTTCATGCAGGCCCAGGCGTTGCGAAAGCGCCAGGTTGACCGGAATGTTGGCCGCCGAGCTGCGGGTAAAGAAGGCGGTAATGCCGCTTTCACGCAGGCACATCAGCACCAGCGGGTAGGGGTTGCGGCGAATCTGCCAGAACACGATCAGCGGGTTGACCACCAACGCCACGAACAGCATGCAGCCGATCAGTACTGCCAACAGGTGTAGGTAGCCGAGCAGGGCGTCCAGGCCCGATTGCGCCAGGGTCGAGCTGACCAGGCCGAAGATCCCCAGCGGGGCGAAGCGGATCACCACGCGCACGATCAGGGTCACGCCGTTGGACAAATCCTCGACCACCGTGCGGGTGGTGTCGTTGGCATGGCGCAACGCGATGCCCAGGCCGATGGCCCAGGTCAGGATGCCGATGAAGTTGGCGTTCATCAGCGCCGAGACCGGGTTGTCCGGCGCTCAACAGCAGGTTCTGCAGTACTTCCGTGATGCCGCCGGGGGCACTCAGCGCCGCCTCGCTGCTGTGCAGCACCAGGCTCGAGGGGAAGGCCATGCTGGCGATCACCGCCACCACGGCGGCGGCAAAGGTGCCCAGCAGGTACAGCCAGAGAATCGGGCGGATGTGGGTTTCCTGGCCATGGCGATGGTTGGCGATCGAGGCCATCACCAGGATGAACACCAGTACCGGGGCCACGGCCTTGAGGGCCGAGACGAACACTTTGCCGAGGAAGGCCAGGTCAAGGGCAAGGCTTGGGGCGAGCAGGGCCAGCAGGATGCCAGCGACCAGGCCGATGACGATCTGGGTCACCAGGCTGGTGCGGTTGAGCAGACGAAGAACGGGGGACATGTGCAACGTAATCTCGGGCTTGAACGAATCGGCGATCTTAACACAGGGTGTTGTAGGTCTTTTCCGGCTGGTTACCAGTTGAACAATTCCCGCCGCGCCCCTTCGGTAATCGCCACGATGCCGGGGTGCTTGACCTTGCGCTCCACCGAAATGGCATAGAACGACTCGTGTACCGCCTCGGTCTGGCCGATCAACTGAACCCCATACTGGCGGCACACTTCGTCGGCAATCACGCTTGGGGCCACGAAGATGCCGCTGCCGGACTGCCCGAAGGCCTGCATCAAGGCACTGTCGTCGAACTCGCCGATGATACGCGGCTGCACCTGCTGTTCAGCCAACCAGCGTAGCAGGCGGCTGCGCACCACGGTTTCCTGGCCGGGCACCAGCAACGGGGCATCGTCCAGGCAGGCGGGGAAGGGGCGGGAATATCGGCGGGCCAAGGCAGGGGTGGCGAAGAAGCTCAGGCCGCATTCGCCCAGTTTCTGGCTGTAGCCCTTGATGTCCAGGTGGCTGGGCATGGGGCTGTCGGAAATCACCAGGTCAAGGCGCTGGATTGCCAGGTCGCCCAGCAAGCGCTCGAGTTTGTCTTCGCGGCAGTTGATACGCAGTGCCTCGTCCAATTCCATGGTCGGCGCCAACAGGCGGTAGACGATGGACTTGGGCACCACGTCGGCAACGCCCACGCGAAACAGGATCTGCTCCTGGGGCCCGGCACGCAGCAGCGCCTCCAGCTCACCGCCGATCTGGAACATCTGCTCGGCATAGGCCAGCGTCTGACGGCCGGTCTCGGTCAGTTCCAGCTGGCGGCCGACGCGCTGGAACAATTCCAGGTTGTAGGTCTGTTCGAACAGGCTGATCTGCCCGCTGATTGTCTGTGGGGTCAGGTTCAGTTGCTCGCTGGCGCGGGTAATGCTGCCAGTGCGGGCGACCACCCAGAAGTAGTGGAGTTGGCGGTAATTGAGCATGGTGACGGTTCGATTCGTAAAAACCGAAGTATAACCGCTGAAAATACGAATTTTCCTGAAGTATCGTGCTCTTTAGAATGCGCTCCCATCAGGCGTCCTGTGCGTCGCCGAGATATCGACAAGCGAGGACACCATGCTACAACTGAAATCCATTGGCACTCCGCTGGTACTGGCCTTGGCCCTGTTCGCCATGGCGGGCTGCGACCAGGCCGAGAAATCCGCCCAGAAGATGCTCGACCAGGCTGCGGAATCGGCCAAGCAGGCGATCGACAAGACCAACGACGCCGCCCAGCAGGCCTTGAACGAGGCCATCGGCAGCGAAGGCAAGCCGGCCGAGGACGGCGAAGACAAGAAAGACACCCAGGACATCTGATCGAAGGAACACCCCATGGAATACTTGCTGGAACTCGCCGCGAGCCCGACCGCATGGATCGCACTGGCCACCCTGGTGGCGATGGAAGTCGTGCTGGGTATCGACAACTTGATCTTCATCTCGATTCTGACCAACAAGCTGCCTGAGGCCTACCGCTCGAAGGCGCGACGCATCGGTATCAGCATGGCCTTGATCATGCGCCTGGCGCTGCTCAGCACCGTGGCCTGGATCGTCCAGCTGACCGACCCGGTCATCGAGCTGTTTGGCAAGGCGTTCTCCTGGAAGGACATGATCCTGATCGCCGGTGGCCTGTTCCTGCTGTGGAAGGCGACCAAGGAGATCCACGAAAGTGTCGACCCGCATGGTGCCAAGGAAGAGTCCAAGGTCGGCTCTACCGTGACCCTGGGCTTCGCCGCCGCGATCTTCCAGATCCTGCTGCTGGACATCGTGTTCTCGGTCGACAGCATCATCACCGCCGTGGGCATGACCGAGCACCTGCCGATCATGATCATTGCCGTGGTTGCTGCTGTGATCGTGATGATGGTGGCCGCCGACCCGCTGGCCAACTTCATCAACGAAAACCCGACCGTGGTCATGCTGGCCCTGGGCTTCCTGATCATGATCGGCATGACCCTGATCGCCGAAGGCTTCGGCGTCCATGTGCCGAAAGGCTATGTGTATGCAGCCATGGCCTTCTCGACGGCGATCGAGGTGCTGAACATCCTGACGCGCCGTGCACGCTTGAAGCGTGAGGCTGCCGAAGGCTGATCGGTGCATCAAGCAACAAGGACGGGGCGCTTAGGCGCCCCGTTTGCATTTTCACGTAAACACGGGCGAAGCCCGTGCCATTCGGCACGGTGCCCGCAAAAGATTTACCGAAAGAAATGAATCAGTGTGCGTTGGCGTGTCGCCGTGCGCGTTGCACGTGCCGCTCGATTTGTTGCGCCTTGTGGGGCGGATGGTGAGGGTGGCTGTGGCGTTTCACGATGCGCAACACCCCCCACAGCATGGCGGCCGCTACGCTCAGCCACATGCCGACCAGCATCAGAATTGCCATTGTCAGGCTCATGTGTGCCTCCTTCTCTCGGGCCAGCCCCAGGCTCGCCCTCCAGACACCTCTTTAGTCTAGCCTTCCCCTCGTGACGTTCCATTGACTTAAGGTCTAACCCTTGGGTCGATTCGTTCCAAGCCCGCGCCGGGCTATACCCAGGCACGTCAGCGGCCTATTATCGAGGCCCACTGCCGGGCGCTGTCTGCCTGGCGTCGAGACAAGCGAGTGCCCATGCCGCAAGAAGCCCTTCCAACGATGATCGCCGCGCCACGTCGACTACTGGCCGCCTGTCTGCTGGCTGCCAGCCTGGCGGGTTGCGCCAGTGCACCGCCGGCCAGCCTCAATGGCCTGGCGCAGAAGGTCGAGATCAGCAGCGTGCCGTTCTACCAGGGCAACGCCAATTTCAGTGGTTCCATGGCCCTGGCGGCCATGCTGTCCCAGCAAGGGGTGCGCATTACCCCGGGGTTGCTGGATAAGCCACTGGGCCTGCCGCAGGATGCCGAGAAGCTGCAGGCCGGTATCCCACGGGTAGCCCGCGAGTACGGCATGTTGGTGTACCCGCTGGAGCCGCGCCTCGATGCGCTGTTCACCCAGGTGGCCGCAGGCAACCCGGTGCTGCTGCGCTACCAAGAGGGTTCGGCGTGGTGGGGCGAGCCGCGCTATGCGGTAATGGTCGGCTATGACCGCTACAAGAAGCGGGTGCTGCTGCGTTCGGGTATGCAGCGCCGGCTGTTGGTGGACATGGATGACTTCCAATCGGCCTGGGAAAAAGAAGGACGCTGGGCGGTGCTGGTGCAGTCGCCCCGTCACCTGCCGGCCCAGGTCGACCGCCAGCGTTGGTTGCAGGAAGCCGATGAGCTGGCCCGTGCAGGCCAGGAAATCGCTGCCAGGCAAGCTGTCGATACCTTAGGACGCTGAAAATGACAGGGGGCAAGCCGGACCGCTCCGGCTTGCCCCCTGTTGGCGTCGCTATTGCCTCGGGTACGATCAGATCCCCAGGCGGTCACGCAGGCTGTAGTACCAGGCGCCGAGGGCGCTGAACGGTACGCGCAGCAGCTGGCCACCCGGGAACGGGTAGTGTGGCAGGTCGGCGAAGGCGTCGAAACGCTCGGCCTGGCCACGCAGGGCCTCGGCCAGCACCTTGCCTGCCAGGTGGGTGTAGGTCACGCCGTGGCCCGAGCAACCCTGGGAGTAATAGATGTTGTCGCCGATACGGCCCACTTGCGGCAAGCGCGACAGGGTCAGCAGGAAGTTGCCGGTCCAGGCGAAGTCGATCTTCACATCCTTGAGCTGCGGGAAGGCCTTGAGCATCTTCGGGCGAATGATCGCTTCGATGTTTGCCGGGTCACGTGCGCCGTACACCACGCCACCCCCGAAGATCAGGCGCTTGTCGCCGGTCAGGCGGTAGTAGTCGAGCAGGTAGTTGCAGTCCTCGACGCAGTAGTCCTGCGGCAGCAAGGTGCGGGCCAGTTCATCGCTCAGTGGCTCGGTGGTGATCACCTGGGTGCCGCAGGGCATGGACTTGGCGGCCAGCTCCGGCACCAGGTTGCCCAGGTAGGCGTTGCCGGCAACGATGATGAACTTGGCGCGCACCTTGCCCTGTGGGGTGTGTACCACTGGGTTGGCGCCGCGCTCGATACGGATGGCAGGCGTTTGCTCATAGATGATGCCGCCCAGCGACTCGACCGCGGCGGCTTCGCCCAGGGCCAGGTTGAGCGGGTGGATATGGCCGCCGCTCATGTCCAGCATGCCGCCGATGTAGTTGTCGCAGGCCACCACTTCGCGAATGCGCTTTTGGTCCATCAGTTCCAGCTGGGTGTGGCCGAAGCGTTCCCACAGGCGCTTTTGCGATTCCAGGTGGCCCATCTGCTTGGTGGTGAGGGCGGCGAACACGCCACCGTCCTTCAGGTCGCACTGGATGTTGTACTTGGCCACGCGCTCACGAATGATACGCCCGCCCTCGAAGGCCATCTGGCCCAGCAGTTGCGCCTGCTTGGGGCCGACGGTGCGTTCAATCACGTCGATGTCGCGGCTATAGCTGTTGACGATCTGGCCGCCGTTGCGGCCCGAGGCGCCGAAGCCGACCTTGGCGGCCTCGACGATGCTGACCTTGAAACCGTTTTCCAGCAGGAACAGGGCGCTGGAAAGGCCGGTGTAGCCAGCGCCGATAATGCAGATATCGGTCTCCACCTCACCCTGCAGCGCCGGACGTGGCGGCACCGGGTTGGCCGAGGCGGCGTAGTAGGACTGGGGGTAGGGGGTAGTGGCCATGCTCGGGAAACCTCATGTGTTATATTTTTAACGAATGTAGCGATGCTATCAATAATAATAAACACCCGCTAGTCGTCCGGTGAAAATCCTTTACAGGTCCGAGAACACTTGGTTTTACGCAAATATTTTTAGAATCAGTAGCTTAGCCCTAAAAAAATAGTTGACAGCCCTTTGGAAGCGCGTAGAATGCGCCCACATCGAAGGCACATAGCTCAGTTGGTTAGAGCACCACCTTGACATGGTGGGGGTCGTTGGTTCGAGTCCAATTGTGCCTACCAAATCGAAAAAGGGGCGATCCGCAAGGGTCGCCCTTTTTGCATTGGGCTGCTACGAAAGCAGCGCCAAGGTCATCGCAAAGTTTTTGATTTTTTTGAAAAAAGCGCTTTACAGGTGTGCAGTGTCACCTTAATATGCGCGCCACACGACAGGCACATAGCTCAGTTGGTTAGAGCACCACCTTGACATGGTGGGGGTCGTTGGTTCGAGTCCAATTGTGCCTACCAAACCAGAAGAAGGGCGATCCGAAAGGGTCGCCCTTTTTCGTGTTGCCCGGAATTCTGTAACAGCCTGCGACAGCCTGGCCATCGGCGGCGTTCGGGCGTCATGGTAGAATTCGGCCCTTCGAAACAGGAGATGGACGCGTGCGCAAACTGGCGGTGGTAGTGGCGGTGCTGGCCCTGGCTGGCTGTGAGAACGAGGTCGAGGGCGTGCACAACCAGGTGGCTGAACACCTGGATAACCCCAAGACAGCCAAGTTCGCCAACGTGCGGATAGACACCCAGGGCACCATCTGCGGGCAGGTCCGTGACAAGGACGAGGCCGGTAAATACACCCCTTATCGCAGCTACGTTGCCATCAAACGCGACGGCCAGTACGAGATCCTGGTCGACGAAACCGGCAATAACCTGCGCATTCGCGAAGTGTGCGGCGGTGCCGACCTGCAGCGCCGCGCCGATGCCCTGGCCGACCAGCCTGCGCCAGAAGGTTGGGATGTGGAAGTGGTGCAGGGCGCCAATATGGGGGCGCTCAGCGACATGACCGCGCGCCTGATCGAAAAGGGCATTCCGTCTTTCGTCGAGTACCGCGAGGGCAAGCCGGTGGTGTTGATGGGGCCGTTCCCTACCAAGGCTGAGGCCGACGCGCGCAAGGCCGATGTGATGGCGCGCATGGGCACCGATTCGATCGTCATCCAGCACGGCGTCGAGCGTTAACCCTCGGAAGTCGGGAACAGACGCCTCGCCGCGTCGGTCCTACCAGTGTGAGCGACTATGCTTACACTGAGGACGATGGGGTGAGGGGCGCGTCATGGCTACTCTGGAGCGGGCAATTGCATTGGCAACCAAGGCCCATGCAGGGCAAATCGACAAGGGCGGGGCGGATTACATCCTGCACCCGCTGCGGGTGATGGGGCGTGTATGGACGCCTGAGCAGCGCATCGTCGCCGTGCTGCACGATGTGCTCGAAGACACTCCGGTAACCTTGTCAGACCTGGCCCGCGCCGGCTTCCCCCTGAAAATCCTTGCCGCACTGCTGGCCCTGAGCCGCCGCGAAGGCGAGCGCTACGAGGACTTCGTGGTGCGCCTGGGCAGTGACCCGCTGGCGCGCGAGGTCAAGCTGGCAGACCTTGCCGACAACAGCGACCTTTCGCGCATTCCCTACCCAGGCCCGGCCGACCTTGCCCGGCTCAACCGCTATCACCAGGCCAGCGCTTACCTCCAGGCGCTGGCCTGATTCGTTTGCGGCTCAGGCCTTTTCCTGATCGGCGTTCAGCGCCTGCATGCAGTCATCCATCAAGGCATGCAGGGCCAGCGTACGCGCGTGCCCCAGTTCGGCGTGAAGGGCCTCCTGCGCCGCCTGCCAGGCCTGCCGGCCTTCCTGCTGTTTCAAGCGACCTTCTTCGGTAATTGCAACGGCGCGGCTGCGCGCATCGCCGCCCGCACCAATGCTCAGCCAGCCTTGGGCAACCAGTGGCTGCATGTTGCGTGACAGGGTCGAGGGCTCCATCTGCATGGCCTTGGCCAGCTCGCCAGGGCGCAGCGGGCCGAGGCGCAGTACGTGGGATAGCAGGGCGTACTGGGTGTTCTTCAACCCGATCGATGCCAGCTGCTGGTCGTAGTGGCGAGTGATAGTGCGCGTCAATTGACGCAATTTGAGATTGGTGCAGCCAAGTGGCTTGATGGGTGTGTTCATGTGGATTATTGTACCTGCAACAGTTGCATATGCAACTATGTGGGCGACGCACGCTGACCGCTAGCGTCAACGCCCGGAAAAATGGGTTTCCTTATTCGGGAGCAGCTATGCACTACGCACCTTTTGGCAAGACCGGCGTTCAACTGTCGCAACTGGCCCTGGGTACCGGCAACTTCGGCACGAGCTGGGGTCACGGTGCTGAAGCCGATGTCAGCCAGGCCATGCTCGAGGCCTACCTCGAGGCGGGGGGCAATATCGTCGATACCGCCGATATGTACCAGTTCGGCGAGTCTGAAACCATCCTCGGCAAGCTGCTGGCTGGGCGTCGTGACGAGGTGTTCCTGGCCAGCAAGTTCGCCAAGGGCGTCACGCCCACGCCCGGTGTGCTGGCCACCGGCAACAGCCGCAAGGCCATGGTGGCGTCGCTGGAGGGCAGCCTCAAGCGCCTGAATACTGACCGCATCGACCTGTACTGGGTGCATTTCCCGGATGATGTCACCCCCACCGAAGAGCTGGTGCGTGGCCTGGAAGACCTGTCGCGCTCCGGCAAGGTGCTGTATGTCGGCTTGTCCAACTTCCCGGCCTGGCGCATCGCTCATGCTGCCACCTACGCCGAGCTGACCCGCGCCGTGCCCATTGCCGCTGCGCAGTTCGAGCACAGCCTGGTGCGCCGCGAGGCCGAGCTGGACCTGTTCCCGACCTGCCAGGCCCTGGGCATCGGCATGATGGCCTATTCGCCGCTGGGCGGCGGCATGCTTACCGGCAAGTACCGCAAGGGCGAGGCGGGGCGCGCCCAGGGCTTGGGTGGCAAGGTATTCCAGGCAGAGGATTCTGCGCAGCGCAGCGCCATTCTCGACACGTTGCTGGAGGTGGCCGAGGAGCTGGCGGCGCCTGCCGACCAAGTGGCGATCGCCTGGGCGGCCACGCACCCGTCCACGCCTTTGATCGGCCCGCGTTCGCTGGCGCAATTGCAGTCGAACCTGGCAGCGCTGCAGTTGCAGCTGTCCAGTGACCAGGTGAAGCGCCTGGATGACGTGAGCCAGGTGGTGTCGCTGCCGGTCGCCCGGTGAATGGGCTGAGGGCCGGCAGCGTCTCGTACTACCGGCAGTTGCCTGCCTTGCGATAGCCCGCTGCCTGGGCCTCGGCTTCGGACCCGAACATCACCTGGTTCTTGGCCGACACCTGCGAATAGCCGGGGCAGCCCTCGGCCAGGTGGTACACGCGGCTGTTCTGGTTGCCGATGATGCTGGCGCCACTTGCTGCGCCGTTGCCAGCCTTGGCCAGTGTCGCTTGCGGCGCTGGGCGCGGCGCGGGCTTGGCGATGGGGCTCAGCACGCCATCGGCCACCGGTTTGTAGCCGGGTGTCCATTGGCGCTCGCCGGTGACGAACGGGTTGGAATGGCCCATGACGGCGGCGATGCGCCGGTCGCGTTCACGTTCCCAGGGGGTCACCGGGTGCTGCTTGTCCCAGGCCATCAGCAGCTGTTGCTGTTGGCGCGACATGCTCAGGTTGTAGCGGTCGAACATGTAGAAGCTGGTGCGCGCCACCAGGCCCTTGACTTCATCACGCGGCTCGGCGGCCTTCTGGTTGAAGTCGACCCGGGTCTTGCACTGGCCGTACTGCGGGCCGACGCTGCTGACCATGCCGAAGTTGAAATTGCTGCGGTCGCCGTTCACCTCGCCCACGGCAGGGTAGAGGTTGAACAGGTTGGCTTCCATGGCGCGGAACACCGGGTCGTCGTCGACGCAATTCTCGCGGCCGCCATTCTTCCAGCACTGGCGTTGATGGCCGAGTGTCCAGGCCGGCACGATGTGTTCCCACTCGGTGCGCTCGGCGCGGCTTTGCTGCTTGCGGGTTTCATAGCCGCAGGAGGCGGGGTCGATACGCCCGCCCGACTTGCCGACCCAGGTCCATTTGCAGCCACAGTACAGGTCGCCCAGGGCGCTGTTGGCCTGGTCGAGGTAGACCTTCTGCTTGGCCACGACCTTGGCTTCGGAGAAGGTCGCAGGCGGTGTCGAGAATGCGGGTGGAACAAAGGCAAATGCCAAGGCAATGGCATACAACAGTCTTTTCATGGGCAGGCAACAGGTCATTCGAGGAGAGGGGGGAGGTGCTCAGTCTTCCTTGGGCACGGTCCAGAAAATCTGCACACCGCCGTCGTCGCGGTAGGCAAGGGTAACGTTGTCGTTCTCGGCAATCTCTTCGAGCAGGGTTTCCCAGTCATCGGGCGACTCGTGCTCCAGGCGGAAGATCAGTGCGGCGCGGCTGCGCTGGGCGGTAGGGCTGTTGATGATCTTCTGGATGCGTACACCCAGCTGTTCGTAATTGCTGGGTGCGGCGGTAGCGGAAGTGCTGGCCATAAGGCTTTCCCTTTTGTGCTGTATGCTCATACAGTATTTCACCGTAGGTTATTTCGCAACAGCGGGTAAGTCGGAAAGCGCATATGACCGTTTGCGCAGGATTTGTTCCCTGGGATCAACTCGGTACCTTGAGGCCGGTCTGGGCCTCGGGTGGCAAGGGCTGGCGTATCAGTGTCAGGCTCAGCAACATGCCGGCAATGATGCACAAGGCGATGCAGGCGAGCGCGACGAGGAACGCGTGGGTGATCGCGCCGGGGTCGCTGCGCATTCCAAGGCTGCTGTAGAACACGCCACCGATCACCGCCACGCTCACCGCAGTACCCACCTGCAATGCCGAGCTGGCGATGCCGGCGATCATGCCAGAGTAAGCGGGAGCCACCCGCCCGGTAATGATTCGCATGAGGGTCGGCAGCCCGAGCCCTTGGCCGAACCCAATGCTGAACAGCAGCAGGGCCAGCGCCGCAGGGTTCGGATAGGCACCCTGCGCCGTGGCCATGATCAGCCCCAGCATGCCTAGCAGCCCCAGGGCCTCTAGCCCCATCCCAAGGGGGTTTACGTAGGCCCCGAATGCGCGCCTGAACAGTGGCGTTGACAACGGCCCAAGCAAATACCCGACGCCGAACGGCAGGAACACCAGGCCGGCGCCCAGCGCATCGACCTGCAAGGCGCTTTGCAGGTAAATCGAAAAAAGCAGAAAGAACGGTGCGATCGCGTAGAACAGCAGGGCAATCACCAAGGCACGAACGAGCCCAGGTGCCTTGAGTGCGCGTGGGTCCAGCAACGGCGCGCCGCCCATGTGGCCCAGGCGGCTTTCGTAACGCCAGAACATCACCGCCAGTGGCGCTATCGCGGCCAGGGACGCCCAGGCCCAGAGCGGCCAGCCTGCTTCCCGGCCCTCGATGAGCGGGACGATCAGTGCGCCCAAGGTCAAGATCGACAGTGCCATGCCGCCCAGGTCGAGTTTGTTGGCGTGGCGGGCGCGGGTTTCCTTGAGCAGGGGGATGCCGAACAGCAGCACCAGCGCGGCGATCGGCAGGTTGACCAGGAAAATGCTGCGCCAGCCCAGCCCCAGCAGGTCCAGTGAAATCAGCGTGCCGCCCAATGCCTGGCCGACCACTGAAGCCAGCCCGAACACCGCACCATACAAGCTGAGTGCCAGCGGTTTCTCTGCGTCAGGGAAGATCGCCTGCACCGAAGCCAGTGCCTGTGGCGCCATGATCGCCGCCGTCACGCCTTGCAGGGCGCGCCCGGTGATCAGTGCCCAGGGTGACCAGGCCAGGCCGCAGAGCACCGAAGCCGCTGCGAAGCCGATCAGGCCCAGGAAGAACATGCGCCCGCGACCATAGAGGTCGCCCAGGCGGCCGCCGGTAATCAAGGTGACGGCGTAGAGCCCTGCATAGATGGAAATGACCAGCTGTTCGGTAGCGGCGCTTGCGGCCAGGTCAGCCCTGATGGAAGGCAGGGCGACGTTGATGATGAAGAAGTCCAGCGGCGGCAGGAATGCACCGACCAGCAGGATCGCGAACATTGCCCATCGGCGAGGCGTGGGCAGGGAAACGGCTTCCTGGGACATGCAGGGCCTCCATGGATAAAAAGGGGCGTGGGGGATCGATCAAGGTGCGCATCGCGCGTGAGTAACGTGCGATGCGCCAGGCGTGGTTGCCGGTGTTTTCAGTTGCGCTCGAATTTCTCCGGGCCAGCGGTAGGCTTCCAGTTCGCCAGGGGCGTCAGGAAGTGCAGCTCGAAGCGGCGTGAGGTGAATCGCCATTGCCCGTCGCGGCATTCGAAGCGGTCGTGATAAAGGCCGCTGACCTGCACGGGGCCTTGCGTGAGGTCATGGAACAGGCAGTCTGCCGCGACGGTGCCGGTGGCGATGTCGCCGTCGATGTGCAGCAGAGGGTTGGCCATCCAGTGATGCATGTGCGGCATCTTTTTCCAGTTCCGCTGCGCCATGGCGAGTATTTCGCCGGGGTTGGCGCCGGCGCCGAAGCCGGGCAGGTCCAGTGTCGCGTCTTCATGCCAGAGGGTTTGCAGCAAGTCGCTGTCCATCAGGTCGAAGGCGTTGGCATAGCCGGAAATCAGTGTCTCGATCGCCATGCGGCTTTCCAGGGCGTGCAGGCGTGCGGTCAGGGTTTCGATGTTCATGGCAATGTCCTTCGGTAGGGTTCGCAGGTGGGGTGTCGCTTGCGGGGCCATTCTGCGAGCCGTGTGCTTGCGGCGGGACTGCCATTGCTGCATCTTCGCCGTTCATTTTTGTACGAGGTGCGCCATGGACTGGAATGACTTGCGGGTATTCCTGGCGATCGCGCGTGCCGGTTCGCTGGGGGCGGCGGCCAAGCTGCTGGGCGTCAGCCACCCGACCGTGGGGCGGCGCTTGCATGTGTTGGAGCAGGCCAGCGGGCAGGTGTTCTTTCGCCGGACCGCGTCCGGGCTGGTGCTGACCGCCAGCGGCGAGCGGATTTTCGAGCTGGCCGAAGCCATGGAGCGCAATGCGTTGACCATCGAGCGGCGCCTGGCTGGAGATGACGACCAGGCCGAAGGCCTGCTGCGCATCGCCTCGGCCGACTGGTTCGCCAGCTACGTGCTCGGCCCCGTGCTGGCCGAACTGGTTCGCCGCCACCCGCTGATCGTGCCCGAGATCATCGCCGGGCATCGCCTGTTCGACCTGACGCGCCGGGAAGCGGATATCGCCTTTCGGATCATCCCGTTCACCGAGCCCGACATCGTGCAGAAACGCCTCTGCACCTTGCCTTATGGGCTTTACATCGCAGCCGGGGCCAGCGTCGAGCCGCATGCGCAAGGCGAGGGTGTCGGGCTGATCCTGATGAACACCGCGCAGGCACATTATCCCGATGTGACCTGGTTGCAGGAGCGCTACCCTGCGGCCAGGACGGTATTCACCAGCAGCAGCCGCACGGTGCAGGCGCGCATGTGTGCGCTTGGGTTGGGTATTGCCGTGTTGCCGCGTGCCTTGGGTGACCAGCTACCTGCACTCAGGCGGGTGGAAGTGGAGCAGGCGCCTCCAGGTCGCGATATCTGGATGGGCTACCACCAGGACATGCGGCACATGGACCGGCTGCGTGCCCTGGCCGACCTGGTTGCAGAAATGATTGACTGATCGGTCATTCGGAATCCCGAACAATTCTTACAAAGTTTGTTCGGTTTTCCGGACGATTATCGGCATAATCCCCTTGTGCGCGACCGGGCAAGCGCTACGGGTCGGAATTGACAAACACCGATCCTGTTCCCATAGTGAGTTACCGCAAACGTTTGCGATCCGATAAAAACCACAAGATTCGGAGTTACTTCCATGAAAGTACCGTTCCCCGGTCGCCTCCTGGCTGTCGCTGTTCTCTCCACGCTTTCCTTTGCTCTGCCACTGTCCCAGGCCCATGCCGAAGACAAACCCAAGGTCGCGCTGGTCATGAAATCCCTGGCCAACGAGTTCTTCCGCACCATGGAAGACGGCGCCAAGGCCTACCAGAAAGAACACCCCGACGATTTCGAATTGGTCGCCAACGGCATCAAGGACGAAACCGACACCAGCAACCAGATCCGCATCGTCGAGCAGATGATCGCCACCGGCGCCAAGGCCCTGGTCATTGCCCCGGCCGACTCCAAGGCGCTGGTGCCGGTGATCAAGAAGGCCATGGACGCCGGCGTCACCGTGGTCAACATCGACAACCGCCTCGACCCGGACGTGCTCAAGAGCAAAGGCATCAGCGTGCCCTTCGTAGGGCCTGACAACCGCAAGGGCGCACGCATGGTCGGTGACTACCTGGCCCAGCAGAAGCTCAAGGCCGGTGACCAGGTCGGCATCATCGAAGGCGTGCCCACCACCACCAATGCCCAGCAGCGCACCGCCGGCTTCAAGGACGCGATGGAAGCGGCGCAGATGAAGATCGTCTCGGTGCAGTCGGGCAACTGGGAAATCGACAAGGGCAACGCGGTAGCCGCCTCGATGCTCAACGAATACCCCGACCTCAAGGCGCTGCTGGCCGGCAACGACAGCATGGCCCTGGGCGCGGTGTCCGCCGTGCGCGCCGCCGGCAAGACCGGCCAGGTGCAAGTGGTGGGCTATGACAACATCAATGCCATCAAGCCGATGCTCAAGGATGGCCGCGTGCTCGCCACCCTCGACCAGGCCGCTAGCCAGCAGGCGGTGTATGGCATCCAGGCGGCACTGAAAATGGTCAAGGGCGAGAAGCCTGATGTCGATGCCGACAACGTCATCCAGACGCCGGTCGAGCTCATCACCAAGCCTTGATACCCGCAAGAACAGCAGGAGTGACGGCCATGTCAGCGACGGCCAATGAAATCGTGCTCGCGGTCAGCGGGCTGGGCAAGACCTACGCCCAGCCTGTGCTCGGCGATGTCACGTTGAGCTTGCGCGGCGGCGAGGTGCTGGCCCTGACCGGTGAGAACGGTGCCGGCAAGAGCACCTTGTCCAAGCTCATCAGCGGCCTGGAAGTGCCCACCACCGGGCAGATGACCTACCGCGGCCAGGCCTATGCCCCCGGCAGCCGCAGCGAGGCCGAGCGCCTGGGCGTGCGTATGGTGATGCAGGAGCTGAACCTGCTGCCGACCCTGACCGTGGCCGAGAACCTGTTCCTCGACAACCTGCCCAGCCGCGCCGGCTGGATCAGCCAGAAGCGCCTGCGCCAGTTGGCCACGGCAGCGATGGCACAGGTTGGCCTGGATGCCATCGACCCGGACACCCCGGTGGGCGAACTGGGCATCGGCCACCAGCAGATGGTGGAAATCGCCCGCAACCTGATCGGCGACTGCCATGTGCTGATCTTCGACGAACCCACCGCCATGCTCACCGCCCGCGAGGTGGAGCTGCTGTTCACCCAGATCGAGCGCCTGCGCCAGCGTGGTGTGGCCATCGTCTATATCTCCCACCGCCTGGAAGAGTTGCAGCGGGTGTCGCAGCGCATCGCCGTGCTGCGCGACGGCAAGCTGGTGTGCGTGGAGCCCATCGCCCGCTACGACAACAACCAGTTGGTCAGCCTGATGGTGGGCCGCGAGGTGGGTGAGCATATCGACCTGGGTCGCCGGGAAATCGGCGCGCCGTTGCTCAAGGTCAACCAGCTCAGCCGTGGCGACAAGGTGCGCGAGGTGTCGTTCGAGGTCAGGGCAGGGGAGATCTTCGGTATTTCCGGCCTGATCGGCGCGGGCCGTACCGAGCTGCTGCGCTTGATCTACGGCGCCGACGCTGCCGACAGCGGCAGTATCGAGCTGGGGCGGCCACTCAAGCCCGTGAATATCGACTCGCCCAAGGCCGCCGTGCGTGCCGGCATTGCGCTGATCACCGAGGACCGCAAGGGCGAAGGCCTGCTGCTGCCGCATTCGATCAGCGCCAATATCGTGCTCGGCAACCTGGGTGCGGTGTCCCGCGCCGGGGTGCTCGACGCCGAGGCCGAGCAGGCCCTGGCCGAGCGGCAGATCAACGCCATGCGCATTCGCAGCGCTGGCGCCAGCCAGGCGGTTGGCGAGCTGTCGGGCGGCAACCAGCAGAAGGTGGTGATTGGCCGCTGGCTGGAGCGCAACTGCCAGGTGCTGATGTTCGACGAGCCTACCCGTGGCATCGACGTGGGCGCCAAGTTCGACATCTATGGCCTGCTGGCCGAGCTGGCTCGCCAGGGCAAGGCCTTGCTGGTGGTGTCCAGCGACCTGCGCGAACTCATGCTGATCTGCGACCGCATCGCCGTGCTCTCCGCAGGCCAGTTGATCGACACCTTCGACCGCGATACCTGGAGCCAGGACCAGATCCTCGCCGCCGCCTTCGCCGGTTACCAGAAACGTGACGCACTGCTGCACGAAGCAGCTCCCAGGATGGACGTATGAAAACCCCTTCCCTCGACACCGCCGGCAGCCGCCCGGCACGCCGCAGCGGCACCTACTACGGCCTGGGTACCTACCTGGGCCTGGCCGGGGCGCTGCTGGCGATGATCGTGCTGTTCTCGTTCCTGAGCAGCCATTTCTGGTCGTACAACACCTTCAGCACCCTGGCCAACCAGATCCCCGACCTGATGGTGCTGGCGGTGGGCATGACCTTCGTGCTGATCATCGGCGGTATCGACCTGTCGGTCGGCTCGGTGCTGGCCCTGGCGGCGTCCACTGTGAGCGTCGCGATTCTCGGCTGGGGCTGGAGCGTACTGCCCGCCGCGCTGCTGGGCATGGCCATCGCGGCATTGGCCGGCAGCATTACCGGCAGCGTCACCGTGGCCTGGCGCATTCCGTCGTTCATTGTCTCGCTGGGCGTGCTGGAAATGGCCCGGGGCCTGGCCTACCAGTTCACCGACTCGCGCACCGCCTACATCGGCGATGCCTTCGCCTGGTTCTCCAACCCCATCGCCTTTGGTATCTCGCCTGCGTTTCTCATTGCCCTGGCGGTGATCGTCCTCGCCCAACTGGTGCTGACGCGGACCGTGTTCGGCCGCTACCTGATCGGCATCGGCACCAACGAAGAGGCGGTGCGCCTGGCCGGTATCGACCCGCGCCCCTACAAGATCGGTGTGTTCGCCCTGATGGGGCTGCTCGCGGGCCTGGCTGCGCTGTTCCAGATTTCGCGCCTGGAGGCTGCCGACCCCAATGCCGGGTCCGGCATGGAGCTGCAAGTGATCGCCGCCGTGGTAATCGGCGGCACCAGCCTCATGGGTGGGCGCGGCTCGATCATCAGCACCTTCTTCGGCGTGCTGATCATTTCCGTGCTGGCCGCAGGCCTGGCGCAGATCGGCGCTTCCGAACCCACCAAGCGCATCATCACCGGGGCGGTCATCGTCATCGCCGTGGTGCTCGACACCTACCGTAGCCGGCGCGCGAGCCGGCGGACCTGACATCATGGCTACCATCAAAGACGTTGCGGCACTCGCAGGCATTTCCTACACCACGGTTTCCCATGTGCTGAACAAGACCCGGCCAGTCAGCGAGCGGGTGCGCCAGAAAGTGGAGGCAGCCATCGCCGAACTGGACTACGTGCCCAGTGCCGTGGCCCGTTCGCTCAAGGCGCGCAGTACCGCGACCATTGGCCTACTGGTGCCCAACAGCGTCAACCCGTACTTCGCCGAGTTGGCGCGGGGCATCGAGGATGGCTGCGAGCGCAACGGCTATTGCGTGATCCTGTGCAACTCCGACGACGACCCGAAGAAGCAGCGCAGCTACCTGCGCGTGCTGCTGGAAAAGCGTGTCGACGGGCTGATCGTCGCCTCGGTGGGTGAAGACCGCGACCTGCTTGAAAGCCTGAGCAATGTGCGCACCCCCATGGTCATCGTCGACCGCGCCCTGGACGGCGTGAACGCCGACCTGGTGCGCATCGACCACCAGCAGGGCGCCTACCTGGCGACCCGCCACCTGCTCGAACTGGGGCACCGCGATATCGCCTGCATCGGTGGGCCGATCGACACCGGCGTCAGCCAGCTGCGCGTGGCCGGTTTCCGCCGCGCCATGGCCGAAGCCAATGTGACGGTGGCCAACGACCGCGTGCTGCACAGCGATTTCACCAGCCCCGGCGGCCATGCCGCTGCGGCGCGCCTGCTCGAGGGCGAGCAGCGGCCTACGGCGATTTTTGCGGGTAACGACATGATCGGTTTCGGCGTATTGCGCGCTGCTGCCGAACGCAATATCGACGTGCCTGGCCAGCTGTCGGTGATCGGCTTCGACGACATCGAACTCAGCCGCTACATCTACCCGCCGTTGACCACGGTCGGCCAGTCGATTCGCGAGCTGGGCGAGAGCGCTGCGCAATTGTTGCTGTCGCGCATCGCCGCCCCCCAGGGTGGTACCGAGCAACGCATCGTCGCGCCGCGCATCGTGCTGCGCGAATCCACCGGGCCACGCCCGGACCTGTTCACTGATTACCGCTAAGGAATACCCATGCATGCCAAGGTCGTAGTGGTCGGTAGCCTCAACATGGACCTCGTGGCCCGTGCCGATCGCTTGCCGCGAGGCGGCGAGACGCTCGCCGGCGACAGTTTCTTCACTGTGCCCGGCGGCAAGGGCGCCAACCAGGCGGTGGCCGCTGCGCGCCTGGGCGCCAGTGTGGCGATGGTCGGCAACGTCGGTGACGATGCCTATGGCCTGCAGTTGCGCCGGGCGCTGGAGGTGGAGGGCATCGATTGCCAGGCAGTGACGGCCTGTGCAGGGGTGTCCAGTGGTGTGGCACTGATCGTGGTGGATGCCGCCAGCCAGAACTCCATCGTCATCATTCCGGGGGGCAATGGCCTGCTCAGCCCTGAAAGCGTGCAGCGTTTCGATGCCTTGTTGCAGAACGCCGAAGTGGTCATCTGCCAGCTGGAAGTGCCGCCCGCTACCGTCGCCTGGGTACTGGCCCGAGGTCGTGAGCTGGGCAAGACAGTCATCCTCAACCCTGCGCCGGCCAGTGGCCCGCTACCAGCGGACTGGTTCGCCCATATCGACTACCTGATCCCCAACGAAAGCGAGGCCGAGGCGCTGACCGGGCTGTCGGTGAACGACCTTGAGAGTGCCCGCAAGGCCGCAGAACAACTGCGCCAGTTGGGTGCCGGCAAGGTGATCGTAACCTTGGGCGCCCAGGGTGCGCTGTTTGTCAGCGAGGATGGCAGCCAGCATTTCCCAGCCACGCCGGTGAAGCCGCTGGACACCACCGCTGCTGGCGACACCTTCGTGGGCGGCTTTGCCGCTAGCCTGGCGCGCGGGCTGGAGGAGGGCGAGGCGATCGTCTGCGGGCAGCGCGCCGCTGCGATTTCCGTTACCCGGGCTGGCGCCCAACCCTCGATTCCCTACCTGGCGGAGTTGGCCGAATGAAGAAGACCGCACTGCTCAATATTGCCCTGTCGCGCACCATCGCCGGGCTTGGCCATGGCGACATCCTGGTGATCGGCGATGCCGGGCTGCCGGTGCCGCCGGGCGTTGAATTGATCGACCTGGCCGTGACGCCGGGTATTCCCGACTTCGCCAGTGTGCTGCGCGTGGTGCTGGCCGAGATGCAGGTGGAACGGCATGTGCTGGCCGAGGAGATCTTCCAGGCCGGGCCGCCGGGGCTCGCTGAGGTCGAGGCCTTGCATGGCCAGGGCCTGCTGGGCCAGCGCCAGCGTTTGCGCCATACCGAGTTCAAGGTGCTGAGCCAAAGGGCCAAGGCGGTGGTGCGCACGGGGGAGTGCCAGCCTTACAGCAATATCGCATTGGTGGCGGGCGTCACCTTTTAGCTCAAGTGGCCGCTCCCACAGGAGGGAAGTTGCCCTTTCGTTTATCAATCACAAGGCAACAAGGAGTGTTGAATGCTGATCCAAACCGCCAAACGTTTGCTGCAAGGAGCCATCCTCATGTCTACCCTCGCAGCCGCCGCCATCCACGCCGCCCCCCGTGACCTGATCATCGACACCGACCCCGGTGCCGACGATGTGGTCGCGCTGTTCCTGGCCATGGCGTCGCCCGATGAGTTGAAGATCCGCGCCATCACCACCGTGGCCGGCAACGTTCGTCTCGACAAGACCTCACGCAACGCCCGCCTGGCGCGGGAATGGGCGGGGCGCGAGGATATCCCGGTGTACGCCGGTGCTGGCCGCCCGCTGGTGCGCACGCCTATCTACGCCGCCGACGTGCATGGCGAAGAAGGCCTGACCGGCGTGCCTGTGCACGAGCCCAAGCAGGGGCTAGCCAAGGGCAATGCCGTGCAGTATCTGGTCGACACCCTCGCCAACGCCGAGCCGCACAGCGTCACCCTCGCCATGCTCGGCCCGCAGACCAACCTGGCCCTGGCGCTGATCCAGCAGCCGGACATCGTCAAGGGCATCAAGGAAGTGGTGATCATGGGGGGCGCGCATTTCAATGGCGGCAATATCACTCCGGTTGCCGAGTTCAACCTGTACGCCGACCCGCATGCTGCCGAAGTGGTGCTGGGCAGTGGCGTCAAGCTCACCTACCTGCCGCTGGACGTGACCCACAAGGTCATCACCAGTGATGCGCGCCTCAAGCAGCTGGCGGCCGTTGGAAATGGCGCGAGCCAGAAGGTGGTGGACATCCTCAATGCCTACATCAAGTACGACATGGACAAGTACGGCATGACCGGCGGCCCGGTGCACGACGCCACCGTCATCGCCTACCTGCTCAAGCCTGAGTTGTTCAGCGGCAAGCAGATCCACATGACCGTCGACAGCCGCGAAGGCCCGACCTTCGCCCAGACCGTGGCCGACTGGTACGGCGTGCTCAAGCAGCCGGCCAACGTGATGTGGATCGAGAACGGCGATGCCCAGGGCTTCTTCGACCTGCTCAGTACGCGCTTGGCTCGATTGAAGTAGCCTCGTGTGACGCGTAGCGCTCGAACACCTGGTCGATGAAGCTGCGCGCTGCCTCGTTGCCGCGGTCGCGCACCAGCAGGTCGATGGCGATCAGAAGCAGTTCCTCGGGGGTGCCAGGGCTGTAGGCGCTCTGGCCCTCGGCCCATTTGACCTTGATGTCGGCGTCGATGCTGTGGTTGCTCATGGAGGGTACTCGCTGCGGGGCCGGATGTCGGTCGAACACCGCTCCTGGCGTTCGCAGGGGAGGCAAGGCGCGCTCCACATCTTCGAAGTAAATCATGCCTTTGCGTCGGTTGCCCTGCGACTTAAGAATAAGCAGCGCCGGTGGCCTAACCATCGGTGCGGTGCAAAATTCCGACACGATTGCCTTTGGCCTCGCCGTGCTGGATCAGGCAGACTTGAGCGGTTTTGCAACAAACTGTTGGTGGAACGGTCGGATAAGACAGTTCCCGAAATCGATTAGGAGGATTCATGTTCCGTACCCGCGCTTCCCTGGCGACCCTGCTGGTGGCTGCTGTCCTGGCTGGTTGCAGCACTGGCGGCTCTTCGGGTGGCGATAAAGCCGCGCCGCAAGCCCCGGTCGCCAACGATGGCCGCTGCAATGCCAGCGGCGCCGATTTCGCCATCGGCAAGCCGGGCACCCCGGAGCTGCTGGAGCAGGCGCGCAAGGCTACGGGCGCGCAAATGGCGCGTATTCTTCACCCGCATGACGTGGTGACCCTGGAGTACCGCTCTGATCGCCTGAACCTGAATGTCGACGAGCAGGGCAAGGTGAGCCGCGTCAACTGCGGTTGAACTGGCCACGCAGCGCTGAACCCCGCCCATAAAAAAACCCGCCTGTGAAGGCGGGTTTTTTACAGCTTTATCCGAATTACTCCGGACGAACCTGCGCAGCCTGCATGCCTTTCTGGCCTTTTTCAGCCACGAAGGAAACAGTCTGGCCTTCTTTCAGGCTCTTGAAGCCGTCGGATTCGATGGCCTTGAAGTGAACGAAGAGGTCGTCGCCGCCGCCTTGTGGGGTGATGAAGCCGAAGCCTTTCTCATCGTTGAACCATTTGACGGTGCCGGTTTGGCGATTGGACATGAGGTGAATCTCCAGAAACGTTATTTATTCGATGTGCGATGTCGCCGAGGCTTCGTGCACCCGTGACATCATAGTCTAATTCTTCGTACATAGCGCTCTTTACCTTAGCCATATAGTGATCCAGAGCAAAGAAGGCGCTGTCGTTTAGGCTCGTCGGGTCATCATTTTGGCTTGCAGGCGGCCTGCACAGCGGCTTGCGCGCGCTGCATCAGCTTGGCGTCAACGCCGTCCTTGCTGTCCAGGTCCAGGATCTCCTTATCGGTGAAATTCTTTTTGATGGCTTGCGCGCCGCAATCGCAGTGCTTTTTCGCAGTCGCTGCGTCCACGCCTTGGCCGCTGGCTACCTGCGTGCATTGGGTCATGTAGGCGGCCTCCTTCCCTGGGGGGAAGTTGCCCGCGTTGGCCGCCAGTGGCAGCAGCAAGGCCCCGACAGCGGCCAGGGGCAGAAGAGACTGAAGTCGCATAACCAGACACTCCTTGGGTTAGGTCTCATCAAGAGTAGGATGCTTCAGAAGGTCTGATAGGAATTTTCCCGCACAAGTTCACCGCAGCGGCGTAATTTCCAAATATTTCTGCGTGCTCTACAGCCCGCGTGCTAGCATGCTCGGCTTGCGGTTCACCCTTGCTGCCGCATTTTCCCAGTCACTCTGGTTCGTCCCTGCATGGCCGAAAGGCTTCTGCCACTGTGAGGCAGGCTTTCCTCCGGGAAAGGCAGGTCGGATCTTGTACTGGCTCATCCCAACCCACGTGACCTTTGGTAGGGGTCACCACTAGGAGAGGAGGCGCCATGCCCATTATTACTCTTCCCGATGGCAGTCAACGCACGTTCGACCAGCCAGTATCCGTAGCCGAAGTCGCTGCCTCCATTGGCGCAGGCCTGGCCAAGGCCACCCTGGCCGGCAAGGTCGACGGCAAGCTGGTCGACGCTTGCGACAAGATCGACCACGACGCCACCCTGCAGATCATCACTCCTAAAGATGAAGAAGGGCTGGAGATCATCCGTCACTCGTGCGCCCACTTGATCGGCCACGCCGTGAAGCAGCTGTACCCGACCGCCAAGATGGTGATCGGCCCGGTGATCGACGAAGGCTTCTATTACGACATCGCCTACGAGCGTCCTTTCACCCCGGATGACCTCACCGCCATCGAGCAGCGCATGCAACAGCTGATCGAGAAGGACTACGACGTCATCAAGAAAATGACCCCGCGCGCCGAGGTCATCGACGTGTTCACCTCCCGTGGCGAAGACTACAAGCTGCGCCTGGTCGAGGACATGCCGAACGAGCAGGCCATGGGCCTGTACTATCACGAAGAATACGTCGACATGTGCCGCGGCCCGCACGTGCCGAACACCCGCTTCCTCAAGGCATTCAAGCTGACCAAGCTGTCCGGCGCCTACTGGCGCGGCGATGCCAAGAACGAGCAGCTGCAGCGCGTCTACGGCACTGCATGGGCCGACAAGAAGCAACTGGCCGCCTATATCCAGCGCATCGAAGAAGCCGAAAAGCGCGACCACCGCAAGATCGGCAAGCAGCTCGACCTCTTCCACCTCCAGGAAGAAGCCCCGGGCATGGTGTTCTGGCACGCCAACGGCTGGACCATCTACCAGGTGCTCGAGCAGTACATGCGCAAGGTCCAGCGCGAGAACGGCTACCTCGAGATCAAGACCCCGCAGGTCGTCGACCGCATCCTCTGGGAGCGCTCCGGCCACTGGTCGAACTACGCCGAGAACATGTTCACCACGTCCTCGGAAAGCCGCGACTTTGCAGTGAAGCCGATGAACTGCCCATGCCACGTGCAGGTGTTCAACCAGGGCCTGAAGTCGTACCGCGACCTGCCGCTGCGCCTGGCCGAGTTCGGCGCCTGCCACCGCAACGAGCCGTCTGGCGCGCTGCACGGTATCATGCGTGTACGTGGCTTCGTGCAGGACGACGCGCACATCTTCTGCACCGAAGAACAGGTGAAGAAGGAAGCCGCCGACTTCATCAAGCTGACCCTCGACGTCTATAAAGACTTCGGTTTCACCGACGTTGCCATGAAGCTCTCCACCCGTCCGGCCAAGCGTGTCGGTTCCGAAGAGCTGTGGGACCGCGCCGAAGGTGCCCTGGCCGACGCCCTGAACGAGTCGGGCCTGGAGTGGGAATACCAGCCGGGCGAGGGTGCGTTCTACGGTCCGAAGATCGAGTTCACCCTGCGCGACTGCCTCGGCCGTAACTGGCAGTGCGGTACCCTGCAGTACGACCCGAACCTGCCAGAGCGGCTCGATGCCAGCTATATCGCCGAAGATAACAACCGTAAGCGCCCGGTCATGCTGCACCGCGCCATCCTCGGTTCGTTCGAGCGCTTCATCGGCATGCTGATCGAGCACTACGCCGGCGTGTTCCCGGCTTGGCTGGCGCCGACCCAGGCGGTGATCATGAACATCACCGACAAACAGGCCGATTTCGCCCTCGAGGTGGAAAAATCCCTGAACGGTAGCGGTTTCCGTGCCAAGTCCGACTTGAGAAATGAGAAGATCGGCTTTAAAATCCGCGAGCATACTTTGCTGAGGGTCCCGTACCTTTTGGTTATAGGGGACCGCGAAGTCGAAACGCAAACCGTCGCTGTGCGCACTCGCGAAGGCGCCGACCTGGGCTCGATGCCGGTCGCGCAGTTCGCTGAGCTGCTTTCGCAAGCGGTTTCCCGGCGTGGTCGCCAAGAATCGGAGTAATGACTATTAAGCGTGAAATGAGAAACGATAAACGAACTGCCCCGAAGGCCCCGATCAACGAGAATATCTCGGCACGCGAGGTTCGTTTAATTGGCGCCGATGGCGAGCAGGTTGGCATCGTCTCGATTGATGAAGCGCTGCGCATCGCTGATGAAGCGAAGCTGGATCTGGTGGAAATCTCCGCTGACGCCGTCCCACCTGTCTGCAAGGTGATGGACTACGGCAAGCACCTCTTCGAGAAGAAGAAGCAAGCCAACGAAGCGAAGAAGAACCAGAAGCAGATCCAGATCAAAGAAATCAAGTTTCGTCCAGGGACGGAAGAAGGGGATTACCAGGTAAAACTACGCAACCTGGTACGTTTCCTTACCGATGGGGACAAGGCCAAGATCTCTCTGAGATTCCGCGGCCGTGAGATGGCCCACCAGGAGCTGGGGATGGAGCTGTTGAAGCGGGTTGAAGCTGACCTGACCGAATACGGCACCGTCGAACAGCATCCTAAGATGGAAGGACGCCAGCTTATGATGGTCATCGCTCCCAAAAAGAAGAAGTAATCTCCCGGGCACGGCAGGCCTGATGATTATTGTGTAATTTTATCGAATGCGGAGTTCCAACATGCCAAAAATGAAAACCAAGAGCGGTGCTGCGAAGCGTTTCCTGAAAACCGCTTCCGGCTTCAAGCACAAGCACGCTTTCAAGAGCCACATCCTGACCAAAATGTCGACCAAGCGTAAGCGTCAACTGCGTGGTAGCAGCCTGCTGCACCCGTCTGACGTTGCAAAAGTCGAGCGCATGCTGCGCGTACGTTAATTCTGGTCAAAGATAGAGGAAGTTACTCATGGCTCGTGTAAAGCGTGGCGTCATCGCTCGTAAGCGTCACAAGAAAATTCTGAAACTGGCTAAAGGCTATTACGGCGCACGCTCGCGCGTATTCCGTGTTGCCAAGCAGGCGGTCATCAAGGCAGGCCAATACGCCTACCGCGACCGTCGCCAGAAGAAGCGTCAGTTCCGCGCTCTGTGGATCGCTCGTATCAACGCCGGTGCGCGCACCAACGGCCTGTCCTACAGCCGTCTGATTGCTGGCCTGAAAAAAGCGTCGATCGAAATCGACCGCAAGGTTCTGGCTGACCTGGCAGTGAACGAAAAAGCGGCGTTTGCTGCGATTGTCGAGAAAGCTAAAGCCGTCCTGGCTTAAGTACCCGCGACAATCATCCGGCGGTGCTCTGCGCCGCTGGGTGTAAAACGTCATCGATAGGGGAAGAGCCTTCAAAGCTCTTCCCCTATTTTCGTATCTGGAGTCTGTACATGGAAAACCTGGACGCGCTGGTCTCCCAAGCCCTCGAGGCCGTGGAACGCGCTGAAGACATCACTACCCTGGAACAGATCCGGGTCCAATTCCTCGGCAAGAAAGGCGAGCTGACCCAGGTGATGAAGACCCTGGGCAACCTGCCAGCCGACGAGCGCCCCAAGGTCGGTGCGCTGATCAACGACGCCAAGGAGCGCGTCACCGACGTGCTCAACGCACGCAAGGCCGCCTTTGAAGAGGCCGAGCTGAACGCTCGCCTGGCCGCCGAATGCATCGACGTGACCCTGCCCGGTCGCGGCCAGGCCACCGGTGGCCTGCACCCGATCACCCGTACCCTCGAGCGCATCGAGCAGTTCTTCACCCACATCGGCTACGGCATCGCCGAAGGTCCTGAGGTGGAAGACGACTACCACAACTTCGAAGCGCTCAACATCCCCGGCCACCACCCGGCCCGGGCGATGCACGACACCTTCTATTTCAATGCCAACATGCTGCTGCGCACCCACACCTCGCCGGTGCAGGTACGGACCATGGAGTCCAGCCAGCCGCCCATTCGCATTGTCTGCCCGGGCCGCGTCTACCGCTGCGACTCGGATATCACCCACTCGCCGATGTTCCACCAGATCGAAGGCCTGCTGGTCGACCGCGACATCAACTTCGCCGACCTCAAGGGCACCATCGAAGAGTTCCTGCGGGTGTTCTTCGAGAAAGAACTGGCGGTGCGTTTCCGTCCTTCGTTCTTCCCCTTCACCGAGCCATCGGCGGAAGTCGACATGGAGTGCGTGATGTGCTCCGGCAAAGGCTGCCGCGTGTGCAAGCAAACCGGCTGGCTGGAAGTGATGGGCTGCGGCATGGTGCACCCGAACGTGCTGCGCATGTCTGGCATCGACCCGGAAGAATTCCAGGGCTTCGCCTTCGGCATGGGCGTCGAGCGCCTGGCCATGCTGCGCTATGGCGTCAACGATTTGCGTCTGTTCTTCGACAACGACCTGCGGTTCCTCGCGCAATTCCGCTAGGCCACGATCGACGCACTTTCTAGGAGAACAGCATGAAATTCAGTGAACAGTGGCTGCGCGGTTGGGTAAACCCGCAAGTCTCCCGTGACGACCTGGTCGCCCGCCTGTCCATGGCCGGCCTGGAAGTCGACAGCGTCACCCCGGCTGCCGGCCAGTTCAGCGGCATCGTGGTGGGCGAGATCCTCGCCACCGAGCAACACCCGGACGCCGACAAGCTGCGCGTCTGCCAGGTCAGCAACGGCCAGGAAACCTTCCAGGTGGTCTGCGGCGCGCCGAATGCACGCCCAGGCATCAAGATCCCGTTCGCCATGATCGGTGCCGAACTGCCAGGCGACTTCAAGATCAAGAAGGCCAAGCTGCGCGGCGTCGAGTCCTTCGGCATGCTGTGCTCGGCGGCCGAACTGCAGATCAGCGAAGAGAACGACGGCCTGCTGGAACTGGCTGCCGACGCCCCCGTGGGTGAAGACATTCGCCAGTACCTGAATCTGGACGACGCCAGCATCGAGATCGGCCTGACCCCGAACCGTGGCGACTGCCTGTCCATCGCAGGCCTTGCCCGTGACGTCGGCGCCCTGTACGACGCCCCGGTCACCCGCCCAGTGGTGCCTGCCGTACCCGCCGCCCATGACGAAGTGCGTCCGGTCGAAGTGTCGGCTCCGGCCGCCTGCCCACGTTACCTGGGCCGCGTAATCCGCAACGTCGACCTGAGCAAGCCGACCCCGCTGTGGATGGTCGAGCGCCTGCGCCGCAGCGATGTGCGCAGCATCGACGCCGCCGTCGACATCACCAACTACGTGATGCTCGAGCTGGGCCAGCCGATGCACGCCTTCGACCTCGCTGAAATCAACGGCGGCATCCGCGTGCGCATGGCCGAGGAGGGCGAGAAGCTCGTCCTGCTGGACGGTCAGGAAGTGGCGTTGCGTAGCGACACCCTGGTCATCGCCGACCACGCCCGCGCCCTGGCTATCGCCGGCGTGATGGGTGGCGAGCACAGCGGCGTGAATACCGAGAAGACCCGCGACCTGTTCCTGGAAAGCGCCTTCTTCGAGCCGGTTTCCGTCGCCGGTAAAGCCCGTTCCTACGGCCTGCACACCGATGCCTCGCACCGATACGAGCGCGGCGTGGACGCCCAGTTAGCTCGCGAAGCCATGGAGCGCGCCACCGCCCTGGTGCTGGAGATCGTCGGCGGCGAAGCCGGCCCGGTCATCGAAGCCGTCAGCGAAGCCCATCTGCCCAAGGTTGCTCCGGTGACCCTGCGCGCCGAACGCATCACCCAGATGCTCGGCATGGAGATGGACACCGCCCAGGTCGAGCAACTGCTCAACGCCCTCGACCTGAAAACCACGGCCAGTGGGGCAGGGCAGTGGACCGTTGAGGTGCCAAGCCACCGCTTCGACATCAGCCTGGAAGTCGACCTGATCGAAGAGCTGGCCCGCCTGTACGGCTACAACCGCCTGCCAGTGCGCTACCCACAAGTCCGCCTGGCGCCGAAGGCCCGCCCGGAAGCCCGTGGCGAGCTGCCGACCCTGCGTCGCCTGCTGGTCGCCCGCGGCTACCAGGAAGCCATCACCTACAGCTTCATCGACCCGAAACTGTTCGAGCTGTTCAGCCCCGGCGTACAGCCGCTGTTGCTGGCCAACCCGATCTCCAGCGACATGGCCGCGATGCGCGTGTCCTTGTGGCCGGGCCTGGTCAAGGCGCTGCAACACAACCTCAACCGCCAGCAAGACCGCGTACGCCTGTTCGAAAGCGGCCTGCGTTTCGTCGGCCAGCTGGGCGACCTCAAGCAGCAGCCGATGATCGCCGGCGTGATCACCGGCAGCCGCCTGCCTGAGGCCTGGGCCAACGGCCGCGACGCCGTCGACTTCTTCGACGTCAAGGCAGACGTGGAAGCCCTGCTGGGCTACTCCGGCGCCCTGGCCGAGTTTACCTTCACCGCAGGCCAACACCCCGCCCTGCACCCCGGCCAAACCGCCCGCATCGAGCGCGACGGCCAGGAAGTCGGCTACCTCGGCGCCCTGCACCCAGAGCTGGCCAAGGCCCTGGGCCTGGAGCGTCCGGTGTTCGTCTTCGAGCTGGTACTGGGTGAAGTGGTACAAGGCCGCCTGCCGAAATTCAGCGAGCTTTCCAAGTTCCCGGAAACCAGGCGTGACTTGGCGTTGATCGCAGGTCGTGATGTAGCTTCTAGCTCCGTGCTTGAAGTAATTCGTGACAATGCAGGCGAATGGCTCACAGACCTCAGGCTGTTTGACGTCTACCAGGGTAAAGGTATTGATCCTGATAGAAAAAGCCTGGCCGTCGGCTTGACCTGGCAGCATCCATCGCGCACTCTTAACGACGATGAGGTGAACACTACCCTGCAAAATATCCTCACCTCGCTTGAACAAAGGTTGAACACCACGTTAAGGAAATAACGGTATGGGTGCTCTGACGAAAGCTGAGATGGCCGAAAGGCTGTACGAGGAGCTGGGGCTCAACAAGCGCGAGGCCAAGGAGCTGGTCGAGTTGTTTTTCGAAGAAATTCGACACGCGCTTGAAGATAACGAGCAGGTCAAGTTGTCCGGTTTCGGCAACTTCGACCTTCGCGACAAACGCCAGCGGCCGGGCCGCAACCCCAAGACAGGGGAAGAAATCCCGATCACCGCACGGCGCGTCGTCACCTTTCGTCCAGGGCAGAAACTGAAAGCCCGGGTTGAGGCCTATGCTGGAACCAAGCCATAACGACGAGCTGCCCCCCATCCCGGGCAAGCGCTACTTCACCATCGGTGAAGTTAGCGAACTCTGCGCGGTGAAACCGCACGTGTTGCGGTACTGGGAACAGGAGTTCCCGCAGCTCAACCCAGTCAAGCGACGTGGGAATCGGCGGTATTACCAGCGCCAAGACGTGCTGATGATCCGCCAGATCCGCGCATTGTTGTACGACCAAGGCTTCACCATCGGCGGGGCGCGTTTGCGGCTCTCCAGTGATGAGGCCAAGGATGACACCACCCAGTACAAGCAGCTGATTCGGCAGATGATTGCGGAGTTAGAGGATGTGTTGGTGGTGTTGAAGAAGTGACCAAGGCCTGAGGAAAATGGAATTTTTTTAAAAAAAGCTTCCATTATTCAAAAGGTTAGGGTAGATTCTTCACCGTTCTCAGCGGTAACGAGAATGATGTCGGGGCGTAGCGCAGCCCGGTAGCGCACTTGCATGGGGTGCAAGGGGTCGAGTGTTCGAATCACTCCGTCCCGACCAAAAAAACCCTAAAAAATCCAGCCATCGCAAGATGGCTGGATTTTTTTTTGCCATTCAATGCATGATGAGTTTTCGTCTCGAAGCCTGCTTGGCTAGGTGAAAGGCACTTTCCTTTAGCTGCGACCCTTATACCGTTTAGACGTGATTTTAGATCTCACCCCCACTATTACGTGTTGAAGCGGGGCGTCTCAACACGTAGGACCTCAACCTACTCCACCTAAGTCTTGAGTGATGTTAGAATGCCGTCATCGTGTGGAGAGGTGTGAGAGAATAGATAAAGTTTCCAAGAGCACCACATTATTGCTCTTCGGTCTGCAAAGAGTTCTGCAAAGGATCTGATATGTCGTTTTCTCTGGATGAAAAGATAGTAAGCCAAATAGCTTCGCTACACCGGCCAGCTCAACGACAACAAAGCCACGCTTGCGCAAATAGCTATTTGTTGGATGCCCGCCTGAGAAATCGCTCACAGGAGTGCCGGTTGCGAGAGAGACAATTTTCTTTGCAGGGTACAGGGCATCACCCACCTGTATCGCATATCGATGGGCGCGGTTACCTTCCCACCCCAGCCATTCGCGTCTCCCTCGAAAATCACGGTCAAACGCCTGCAAAGCTTGATCTATTCGCTCCTTCGAAACGGCTTTGATTGACACAGGATGCATCCTATTTCGGCAATGGCTGTAGGAAATTTCCCTATGTTCGCCAATGCCTCGTAGCGTTTCAAGCGCTCATAACCAGATGCTACCGCCCGGAGCGAGAAAGCCAGGGCTATGCCTTGGCTGGTCTGGACTGACTCAGATTTTCCTTCTTCTATGTAGTACGTTTCCGAAACATACTCCTACCGCCTTTCAGCCATTGCAGCCGTCCTATCTGCCATCTAGTCTCGCCCAGTCGCTACCGACTCAGCGACACGGCTTTGACAGGCCGTTGCCGATGAAAGGATTACACGTACGCGCTTATGGCGGCGGTACGTGGGGCACTTCGTGTGCGCCGGGTTCCTTCATCCTCGGTCTGTCAACCCACGTACGGCTGCCACCCTTCTGTTTGACAGCAGAGTTTTGGCGGCTCCATCTGATGAAGGAGTATCACCATGCTAAAGATCGTCCCCGACCCACCATTACTCGCCTCAATCTCCCTCCACATCCTCGAAGACCTCCTGGTCCAGCTCTCCGAGCACCTGCTCTGCGCTCACTCCATCGCCCACCAAGCCATCCAACTCGATCCGCGTCCCCCAGGCCATCACCTGACCATGGCCACTCTCCACGAGCTGGACAGCGCTCGCTCCCTACTAGAACAAGCCCTGGCCCACGCCCAACCCCGCGACTGAGCCCACCTCAAACCAGGCGCTGCCCGGGGCAGTAGCCACAGGAGAAGCATCATGGACAAGGAAACTCCACTCATCCCCGCCATCACCACCACCGGCGTAGGTGCCTTCGGCGGTACCGACCGCCCCGGCACGGCCCACCCGCTGTTCCGCGTCGTGGAAGGCCATTCGCTACACTACGCCCTCGAACAAGCCACCTTGCTGATGTGCGCCGTGCACAGTCTTTGCGACCTGGCCCTGGACGAGGTGGACGATTCGCCGACGCTGCTAACTGCCGTGCGCTACCTTAGTGGCATGGCCAAGGCTCTGACTCAGGATGTGAACCATGGGCTGATGATTCAAGCCCCTCGCGAGTAAAACCCAGCGGCGAGCTCGAGTGAGGTGGGTGGTGGTCAATGCCAGTCAGTAACGGCACGAGCACGTTGATGGGGCTGCTTTGCAGCCCTTCGCGGCGGTTCGGCGCCCCGACAAGCCCGCTCAGGTAGCGCGCCGCGCTTGAAAGCGGTGGAGAGTTTGTGGGCTGGCGGGCGCTGGGCCGCTACAACATGGCTCAATTGTTAGTGGTGCAAAAAGGCCGTTTCAGATGCGACTTCTGAAACGGCCTCGGAAGCTATGCGCTTCAATCAACTCGCATGCGACAGCCAAAAGCGCAACCCAGGCTCCGCCCGCTCAGCCTCTATCCGCCACCCATGCGCCAAGGCAATCTCCTTGCAGATCGCCAACCCCAACCCCGCCCCAAGGTCTCGACGATGGGGCGCCCGCCAGAACCGCTCGAACAACAGCGGCAGTTGCTCGACCTCCACCCCAGGCCCCTGGTCACGCACGCTCAACGAAGCAGCCTGTATTTCCACACTGACGACCGAGCGTGGCGGCGCATGCTGGATGGCGTTCTCCAGCAAGTTCTTCAGCAACGTGAACAGCGCCCCCCGGTCTGCATTCCATGCCACATCCTCTGTGGCGCAAACCACGAGATGCACATTGGCCGCCTCACTGGCACGCCGCAGATACGCCACCACTTCCTCAGCCACATCCTGCGGCCGCACACGGCTGAAGAGGTAGTTGTTCACCTCACTGGCTTCTGCCAGCAACAACAACTGCTGCACCTGCCGACTCATATATTCGACATCACTCAACAGCGCATCCCGCTGCCCACCAGGGCTATCCCTGAGCTCGATCTGCGCCCGAATCAACGCCAGCGGCGTCTTCAGCTCATGCGCCGCGTTGCCCAGAAACTCCTGCTGCACCCGATAACCATGCTCCAGCCGATCCAACGCCTGGTTGAAGCTACGAACCAACGGAGCAATCTCCGAAGGCACCGCCTCGGTGCTCAGCCGCGAACGCAAGGACCGGGGCGAAATAGCCATGGCCGACGCCGAAACCTCCTGCAACGGCTGAAGGGTAAAGCGCAAGATGATGTAGGCAAACACCGCAAAGGTCAGCAACGACACCAGGCTGAACAAGAGAATGCCGTCACTCACCAGCGGCAGGGCAACGCGGTGCAGAAGCGCCATGAACCGCGTGCTGACCATCACTTGCAGGTACCAGGTCCTGTCGCCATGAACGATAGGCTCGGTCGCGCCGTAGAACCGTCCGCCCTGGTGTTCGAACTCGAAGCGGGCGCGCTCCAGGCGCTGAAGTTCGCCGTCCACAGGCCATATCCGCGCATCGGTATCCGAGCGCAACACCACAGCGCCGGTATCGTCGAGCACGCGGTAGGCGCCTTCGTTTTCCAGGTCGAACGCCCAGCCGACGAATTCCATGTCGTCCAGCTGAAAGCCAACCGGCCGGCCTGTGTCGTCGAAGCGCATTTCCCTGGCCATGGCATCCGGCAGGTCGTTGAAGTCCCAGCGTTGCAGCAGGCCGTCCTGCAACACCCAGGTGGCGGCCAGCACCAGCAGGGTCACGCTGAGCAGCATGCCGGCCAGGTACGCCAGGAGGATCTTCAGCCTCAGGCTATTGGTCTGAATCTTTTTCACGAAGCGCATAGCCAAGCCCCCGGATATTGACGATGCGTTGGCAGGAACCAATGGCCAGCAGCTTGCGGCGGATGCGATGCAGGGCCACGTCCAGGGCATTCGGCGTGACGGCTTCGCTCAGGCCCCAGGCGGCGGCCTCCAGGGTGGCGCGGCGTACCACTTCCTCTGGCTTGCGCAGCAACAACAGCATGATGTGCATTTCTGCGGGGGCGAGGGTGATGCTTTCGTCGGCGCAGCACAGCGCACCGGCGTCCGGGCGTAGGGTGAGGTCGCCGTGGGCCAGGTGCAGGGTGCGAAACTCCACGGGGCGGCGCAGCAGGGCTTTGACCCTTGCGACCATTTCGTCCATGGCGAACGGCTTGGGCAGGTAGTCGTCGGCGCCGGCGTCCAGGCCCTGCACGCGGTCGTGCAGGGCATCGCGGGCGGTCAGCACCAGGCAGGGCAGGCCGATACCGGCACTGCGCAGGCGGGCCAGCAGGGTCAGGCCATCGCCGTCGGGTAGGCCGCGGTCGAGGATGATGGCCTGGTAGGGCACCTGCTGGATGGCCGCCCAGGCGGTGTCGATGCGGCTGACCACATCGACGGCGATGCCCGCTGCCGACAGGCCCTTGCAGGTCAGTTGGGCCAGGCGGTCGTGGTCTTCGATCAGGAGTATTCGGCTCATGCTCGCTCAGAAACGGTAGATATAACCGAAGGTCACGTTGTTCTGGCTCGACCGGTCCACCAGCGGGCTGTCCTTGATACCGCTGGACAGGCTGGACGCCTCCACATCCATGAACATCGAATGGTGTTTGTCGAGCATGTACACGCTGCGCACGCCGATTTCGGCATTCACGCCGGACTTGCCGTCATACGCCGCGCGGTCGAAACGGGCTTCATCCTGGCGTACGCCGAAATAGTAATCGACGTATTTTTTATCGTACCAGTTGGCCCCCAGGCGCGGCGTGATCATCACGTCGTTGCCGATGTGCCAGGTGCGCTCCAGGCCCAGGCTGACGCGCTGGCCCTTGCTGTTGCCGGACACATCGCCCAGCCATTCGGCGCTGAGGTCCGCCCAATCGTTCTTCCACGTCACCCGTCCGCCGCCCCAGAAGCCGCTCTTGCGCTCGCGCATGCCTTCGAGAATGCGGGCGTCGTCATCTTCGTAGCCGCTGCCATCGAACTCGCCGACCAGGCTGAAATCGAGCTGCTGTGAGTCGCTGAGTTCAAGGCTGGGCAGCTTGAAGGCGATGCCGGGGCCGACGATTTCGATGTAGTCGTTCTCGTACTGGATCAGCGGCAGCACGTCGGTTTCCCGGTCGCGTCCCTTGTACGGGGTCTTCTCGCTTTTCACGCCCACCCCAAGCGCCCAGGAAGAGCCGCCGTCGCGGCCTTGCTCGGCGGCGGCGTGGGGGCTGTACCACTGTGCGACGGCCAGCAGGCTGAGCCCTGCCAGGCTGAGGGCGCTGGTCGACAAGCGTGGCGTGTTTGCATCGAGGCGGGGCATGGGCCGGTTCCTTGCTGAGTGATGGAGCCGCCATGCTCGGTGTCCTCGACTTACCCAACACTTACCCGCACCAAGGGTTTTTCCGCACGGCCGGTAAGTATCCAGAAAGCCACGAGGCGACACAGTCCCCCCACTGCAAACGAACAGGAGGGGCACATGTTGCCAATCGCGCCATCACCCCATGCATTACCCGTGGCCAGGCGCCCAGCCTTGAGGGTGACGGGGCGTCGTCAGCGGCTTGCATTGGCGTTGGTGCTCTTGGCCTGCGCCGGTGTGGGCATCGTCGCTCTGCTGGCTGAGCCGCAGGCGCCTGCGCCAGGGCCTGCGTTGGCCGAAGCGGGTCAGCCTGCGCTCAGCGTGGCGGTGACGCATTTACAGACCACGACCCTGCCAACGCGGGTGTTCGCCAATGGCGATATCGGCGCGTGGCAAGAGGCGAGCATCGGCACCGAGGCGAATGGCCTGCGCCTGGTAGAGGTGGCGGTGAATGTCGGCGACCGGGTCAAGCGCGGCCAGGTGCTGGCGCGCTTTGCGTCGCAGACGATAGAAGCGGAGCTGGCCCACAGCCGCGCAACGGCCGAAGAAGCCCAGGAAGTGCTGGTCGAGGCGAGCGCCAATGGCCAGCGCGCCCGCACCCTACAGGAAAGTGGTGCGCTGTCGGCGCAGCAGATCCAGCAGTACCTCAGCGCTGAACGCACGGCGCAAGCGCGCCTCGATGCGGCCAGGGCGATGGTGCGTACCCAGCAACTGCGCCTGGCGCAAACCCAGGTACTGGCCCCGGACGATGGGGTGATTTCCGCACGCACCGCCACCTTGGGCGCCGTGCTGCCAGCAGGCCAGGAGCTGTTCCGGCTGATCCGCGGCGGCCGCATCGAATGGCGCGCGCAGGTGTCGGCGGCGGACCTGGTGCGTCTGCAACCGGGGCAGCCCGCCAGGGTAACCGGCGCAGGGGGCGAGATAGTCGAAGGGCGGCTGCGCATCCTCTCGCCGATGGTCGACCCCCAGACGCGCAATGGCCTGGTCTATGTCGACCTGCCGCCCAGCGCAGGGCTGCGCGCCGGCATGTTCGCCCGTGGCGAGTTCGACCTGGGCAGCCGGCAGGCGCAGACCTTGCCACAGCGCGCCGTGCAGATGCGTGATGGCTTCGACTATGTGCTGCGCATCGGGGCGGATTCACGGGTGACCCAGTCCAAGGTCAGCACCGGGCAGCGCGCAGGCGAGCGGGTGGAAATCCTCGACGGGCTGAGCGCCGAGGACCGTGTGGTGGCTTCTGGCGCGGCGTTCCTGGGCGAGGGCGATCGGGTGCAGGTCGTTGCCGATGGCGGGAGTGCGCAATGAACTTTAATGCCTCGGCCTGGGCCATTCGCAACCCGGTGCCAGTGATTCTGCTGTTCGTGTTGTTGAGCGTGCTTGGGCTGATGGCCTTCTCGGCCCTGAAAGTGCAGAACTTCCCGGATATCGACATCCCCACGGTGACCGTGTCCGCCTCACTACCAGGGGCCTCGCCGGCGCAGCTGGAAAACGAAGTGGTGCGGCACATCGAGGACTCCCTGGCCACCTTGCAGGGCATCAAGCATATCCAGAGCCGCCTGACCGATGGTGAGGTCGACATCACTGTCGAGTTTCGCCTCGACAAGCCTACCCAGGAGGCGGTGGACGATGTGCGCGACGCGGTGTCCCGGGTACGGGGTGACCTGCCTGGCGACCTGCGTGACCCGGTGATCAAGAAGGTCGAACTGGCTGGCCTGCCGATCCTGACCTACAGCATTGCCTCGCTGGGCATGGACGACGAGGCGTTGTCCTGGTTCGTCGACAACCAGGTCAGCAAGGCGCTGCTGGCGGTGCCGGGGGTGGGCAGTGTCGCGCGGGTCGGCGGGGTCAGTCGTGAGGTGCGGGTCAGCCTCGACCCTGCGCGGCTGCTGGCGCTGAACACCACGGCGGCCGATATTTCCCGGCAGTTGCGCCAGGTTCAGCAAGAGGCTTCAGGTGGGCGGGTCAGCCTTGGGCGTTCGGAGCAGTCGGTGCGTACCCTTGCGACCGTGCACACGGCGCAGGAAATCGCCGCGCTGGAATTGGTGCTCAGCGATGGCCGGCGAATTCGCCTGGACCAGGTCGCCACAGTCAGCGACACGGTGGCTGAGCCCCGTTCGGCGGCGTTTCTCGATGGCGCTGCGGTGGTGGGCTTCGAAATCGTCCGGGCCAGGGGGTATGGTGAGCTAGAAGTCGCAGAGGGCGTGCGCAAGGCACTGGATTCGATACGCAACCGCCATCCGGGCGTCAGCATCAGCGAGGTGTTCAACCTCGTCGACCCGGTGGCCGAAAGCTATTCGAGCTCCATGCGCCTGCTGTACGAAGGCGGCGTGCTGGCTGTGCTGGTGGTGTTGCTGTTCCTGCGTGATGGGCGGGCCACGTTGGTGGCTGCGGTGGCCTTGCCGCTGTCGGTGATACCCACCTTCGCGCTGATGCACCTGATGGGCTTCACGCTCAATATCGTGACTTTGCTGTCGCTATCGCTGGTGGTCGGGGTGTTGGTCGACGACGCCATCGTCGAGATCGAGAACATCGAGCGCCACCTGCGCCTGGGCAAGACGCCGTTCCAGGCATCCTTGGACGCCACGGCCGAGATTGGCCTGGCAGTGGTGGCGACAACTTTCACGCTGATCGCCGTGTTCCTGCCGACAGCCTTCATGAGCGGCACGGCAGGCAAGTTCTTCGTGCAGTTCGGCTGGACGGCGGCGGTGGCGGTGTTCTTCTCGCTGGTGGTGGCCCGCCTGCTCACGCCGATGATGTCGGCCTACTTGCTGCGTGCGCCGCAGCGTGCTGCACCCCGTGAGCCGGTCTGGCTACCGCTTTACCTGCGTTGCGCCAGTGCCTGCCTGCGTCATCGCGGCATCACCGCTGTGTTGTCCCTGCTGTTGTTCATCGGCGGGCTTGGGTTGGCGCAGCTGTTGCCCGGTACGTTCATTCCCGCCGATGACGATGCACAAACCCAGGTCACCCTGACCCTGCCGCCGGGCAGCGAGCTGCGCGACAGCATCGCCCTGGCCGAGCAGGCACGCCAGGTGCTGCGGCAGAACCCGCAGGTGCTGCGGGTCTACACCGCCATCGGCAGCGGCAGTGCAGGTGGCGACCCGCATGACCCGGCCGCTGCCAGCGATATGCGCAAGGCGGTGCTCACCCTGAGCCTGGTTCATCGTGACGAACGCGGCGGGGTACGCAAGCAGGCGATCGAGCAGCAGTTGCGCGATGCCTTGAGGGTGCTGCCTGGTGTTCGCGTGAAGGTCGGCATGGGCGATTCGGACGACAGCTACGAGCTGGTGTTGTCCGGTGAGGACAGCCAGCTGCTGGCGCGTCACGCCCGCCAGGTCGAGCGCGAGTTGCGCAGTATCACCGGTATCGGCGCGGTGACCTCCAGCGCCAGCCTGGTACGGCCGGAATTGCAGGTCAGCCCCGACTTCGCCCGGGCCGCCGACCTGGGCGTGACCTCGGCGACCATCGCCGAGACCTTGCGAATCGCCACCTTGGGCGACTACGAACATGAGCTAGCCAAGCTGAACCTGAGCGATCGCCAGGTGCCGGTGATGGTCAGGCTCGACGAAGCAGGGCGCCACGACCTGCAAACCCTGAAGCGCCTGCCGGTGCCCGGCGCCCAGGGCCCGGTGGTGCTGGAGAACGTCGCCACCCTGAAGATCGCCAGCGGCCCGACGGAAATTTCCCGGCTGAACCGCCAGCGCAACGTCAATTTCGATGTGCAACTCAATGGCCTGCCCATGAGCGAGGTGGAGCAGGCGGTGATGGCCTTGCCGAGCATCCGCCAACTGCCTGCGGGCATCGGCCTTGGCGTGCTGGGCGACGCCGAGGCGATGCAGGAAATGCTCAGCGGCTTCGCCATGGCCATGCTCACCGGTGTGCTGTGCATCTACATGGTGCTGGTGTTGCTGCTCAGGGGCTTCATGCAGCCGGTGACCATCCTCGCCGCACTGGTGTTGTCGGTGCCTGGGGCGATCCTCGCGCTGTTCCTCACCGGGTCGTCGTTGTCGATGCCGGCGATGATCGGGCTGATCATGCTGATGGGCATCGCCACCAAGAACTCGATCCTGCTGGTCGACTACATCGTCATCGCCCGCCAGGTGCACGGCCTCGCGCGCACTGCCGCGATCCTCGATGCCTGCCGCAAGCGGGCCCAGCCCATCGTGATGACCACCCTGGCCATGGGCGCCGGGATGTTCCCGGTGGCCCTGGGCTGGGTCGGTGACCCGAGTTTTCGCGCGCCGATGGCCATTGTGGTGATCGGCGGGCTCATCACCTCGACCTTTCTCAGCCTGCTGGTCATTCCGGTCATCTACAGCCTGGTGGACGACGGCGTGCAGTGGGCTTTCCGGCGCTTTGCCAGCGCGTCGTCACAACCCTCGGAGCACTCTGCATGACAGTCGGTTTCAGTACCTTGGCCCTGGTGGCCATCGCGTTGTATTCGGCGGGCGCCATGGCCTATGTCTACCGCTGGCGTGGCCGCACGCGCTACGCCAGCCTCTCGCAATACCTGCGCAAGAGCTGGCCGGTGTTCGCGCCGTTGAACTGCCTGATGTACCTGGGTACGCGGCAGTCGGGGCGCCGCGCGGTGCTGGAGGCCGACTACCTGGAAGGCATCCAGGTGATCCGCGACAACTGGCGGGTCATCCGCGACGAAGCGCTGGCGCTGTATGTCAGCGGCGCGTTCGAGGCGATCAAGGCGCCGGGCTCGGTGGGGTATTACGACGTGGGTTTTCGCACCTTCTACAAACGTGGCTGGAGCAAGTTCTACCTGAAGTGGTATGGCACCACGCACCTGTCCGCACGGCGTTTGTGCCCTAAGACCCTGGGGCTGCTCGAGCAGGTGCCCGGTGTGCGCGGGGCGATGTTCTCGGTGCTGCCGCCAGGCGCAGCACTGAGCCTGCACGCCGACCCCATGGCCTGCTGCTTGCGCTACCACCTGGGGCTTTTGACGCCCAATTCTGCGCTGTGCAGCATCACGGTCGACGGGGTGTCGTGCGCCTGGTTCGATGGCCAGGATTTCGTGTTCGACGAAACCTACCCGCACCATGCACGCAACGATACCGGCGGGCCCCGGCTGATTCTGATGTGCGATGTCGACCGCCCGATGAATGGGCTGGGGAGGGTGGTCCAGCCGATCTACCGGCTGATCGCCAAGGCGACCTTGGTGCCCAATACCCCGGAGGATACGCGGGGGTTGTTCAGTGCCTTGTTCTGCAAGCTCGCGCCGCTGCGGCAGAAATCGTTGAGTGTGCGAGAAGGGCGGCCACGTACCTACAGGCTGGTGAAGTGGGCGATCAATGTGGTGTTGCTTGGCACCTTGATGGCTGTGGTGTTCGCGCCGTTCTACGTGGTGGAGGTCGCGCTTTTTTGAGCCCGTGTCGCCGCCAGCCACGCTTTCACAACGTTTCACAAGCGACGCCAGCCCAGCAACGCCGGGCCCTTGAACGGCGGTACGGCGCAACCCCGGTTGCGCCTGTCATCGGTCGGTCATCTGCATCCCTTCCCCTGTAGGCCACTTCACTTCATCAGCGCTACACACAGGGAGAGTCGCGTATGTCCACGTCGGTTTCCAACGCCCCCGAGGTCAAGTCTGCCCCCAAGAAAGACGCCCAGGCCGAATGGGGCAGCGCCGTCGACCGCGCCAAGGCCAGGGATGCGGGCATCGAGTGGCAGCGCCCTAGCGACGATAACCGCTCGGCCCAGCAGATCATCGACGACAACCCGCTGCTGAAGAACCTGGGCAACCAGAGCGGCGTGAAGGACAAGCTCAAGGAGCGGGTCGGCGATTTCGAGCGCGATGCCGACGCCGCCTACCGCGCTGTCCAGGTGCTGAACCATGTCGAGCGCTTCGACGAGTCCGGCGCGCGGCTGGTCGGCGACGATATCAACAACGACAAGATCAACGGCTTCAGCAAGGACGGTGATGCCTACTATGGCACCGAGGCCGGGCGTCTGCAGGACTTTGGCAAGTACGGCTGGGGCAACCTCAAGGGCGAGCTCCAGCATGTGAGCGCGGTGAGCGACGACGCCGCCGCCCGTGAGCAGGCCGAAGCAGCGGGTATTCAGTGGCAGCTTCCGGAGGGCGACAAGCGTTCTGCCCAGGACATCATCGACGCCAACCCGCTGCTCAAGAACCTCGGCAACCAGAGCTTCGTCAAAGACATGCTCAAGGAGCGCGTTGGCGACTTCGAGCATGACGCCGATGCCGCCCACCGCGCCATCCAGGTGCTCGACCGGGTGGTGGGCTTCGATGGCGATGGCAAGGCGCGTAGCGGGGAGGGCGTGGCCAACTCGAGCATCGACGGCTTCACCAAAAGCGGTGAGGCCAAGCACGACACCGAGGCCGGGCGTTTGCAGGATTTCGGCAAGTATGGCTTCGAGTCATTGCCCAAGGCCCAGGCCCCAGACCAGCTCGAAGGCTACAAAAGCTACCTCGAGGCCAACCCCGACGCCGACGCGGGCTCCAAGCAGACCGCGCAGTACGCGGCGATCGTGCAGGCCAGGTTCGACTCCATTGCCGGCAAGACCGGCGCTGGCAGCACACTGACCCAGCAGAACATCAAGGACTACCTGCGCGACAACCCGCAGTTGAGCAAGCAGGAACAGGAAGCGCTGAACTTCTTCAGCCAGCCAGGCGCCTTCAAGCTGCTCGACACCGCCGCCAAACCGCTGGCCGGCAGCGCCGATGGCAAGGTCAGCCGCGAGGACGTGAGCAGCTGGCTCAGCGCCTCGACGCCCAAGGATGCGCAGGGCCTGACCGACCTGCTGACCACCGTCGCGGCGGGCAATGTCACCAGCAAGGTGGACACCAGCAAGCTGGATGACGACGTGTTCAAGAACCCGGGCAACTACAGCGCTGAGCAAAAGGCCGCGGTGCTGCTCGACTTGCAGGAGGCGCAGAAGCTGGTGGTCGGTGGCGCCAATGCGGGCATGTGGGGCGACGACTACGGCAAGGTGGCCATCGCCAACCGCTCCGGCGCGGTGTGGGAGCCGGAGAAGCTGATGCAGGACATCAGCGAGCACATTTCCATCCTGCAGAACGATAAGCCTACCGCCGAGTACCTGAAAGAAGCGGGCGACGAGGCGATCAAGACCTTGTTCGAGCAAAGCCCAGGCCTGAAGGACGCGGTTACCAAGACCTATGAAGACCAGGTGGCGTCCGGCAAGGCGCTGGACAAGGCCTGGGAGGCCGCCACCGTCGATGGCAAGACCGACCAGACCGCCGCGCTCACCCAGTTCTACGCCACCGCATCGAGCCTGCAATCGATGCTGGGCATCGACGACCCGAAAGCGATCCAGACGGTGGTGAGCAAGTCTGCCCATGGCGACGATTTCAAGAGCTTCTACAAGGACCAACTGGCCAGCGGCGACCGTCTTCGCGAGCTGATGAAGGAGCACACCCCCGAGCAGGCGGTGTCGGCCTTCAGCATGGAGGCGGCGCTGTACAACGCGGCTTTGGACCCAGAGTTCACCGCGCAGTACGACAAGCAGTTCAACGACAACTTCTCCAGCATCGTCCAGGAAAACCTGTTCAAGGACGCCAGCTTCGACGACCTGAAAACCGCCTTCGGCAAGGACGGCACCGACGAGCTGGACGAAGACAAGGTGCGCAAGCTGGTCGACCAGATGCGCAGCGAAAGCCCCGAGCTGCTGATGAACCAGGACGGCAGCGTGGCCACCACCGACCAGGTCATTGCGGGGTTCCGTGGCAATTGGGACATGCTGCGCCAGGGCACCAAGGCGCTGGACAAGTTCGACAAGCTGGAGAAATTCGACCCCAATGGCTCGGCCAAGGGCGCCTACGGCAGTGGGGTGTTGCACGGGGTGAGCGGGCTGTTCCTGTCGGGGGTGACCATCGCGCGCGGGGTGCAGAACGGCAACAAGCTCACCGACCGCAATATCGTCGATATCGCCACCGGCTCGGTGCAGACCGCCACGGTCTTGATCGAAGGCGGTACCAAGGGCTACCAGACGCACCTGGAAAAGGCCATCAGCAATGGCGAGCAGTCGCTCAAGGACATCAAGGACGGCAAGCTGCCGGGCGATCTGCTCGACCAGATCAAGGGCAACGTCAAGGACAGCAAGAACGCCGCTGTGATTGCAAAGAACTTCGAAGAAGCGGCCAAGGGGATTGGCGGGCTGGCGGGGGTTGCGGCAGGGGCCTACGGGATCTTCGACGGGGTCGGGGCCATTCGCCGGGGCGATACCTTGACCGGGGGCTTCAGCATCACGGCCGGTTCCCTGGCCGTGCTGGCCGGCGGCGCCTCGGCCTTGGAGGGTGGCTTGGGGCTCTTGGGCGCGAACCTGCCGCGCTTTCTCCCGGCGCTGGCTGGCGCCGCTGGGGTGCTGGGCTTTCTCGGCGCGGGGGTGGCGGCGCTGGGGGCGTTCATTCCGGCGTTGGTCAAGGAAGGCCAGCAGCAGGAGAAGGCCAGCAAGTTCGGCGAGGTGCTGGGCGACTCGATCGAGCGGTATGGCATCGATGGGGTCAAGGACGGGACCATCAGCGACATTCCGGTCGAGGATTGGCCGGGTGGTGAGGAGTGGACGTCGTGATGGACCGGTAGCATGCGGTGTATGGCCAGGGCTTCGCCCTGGTTCGCGGGCGCAGCCCGTGCCATACGGCGAAACCTCAATGCCGCGCCTGCGGCTGCTCCACCCCGGGCCAGGTCATCAGCACCTGGTCCACCACAGTATTGAGGGTCTTGCGGCTGGCCCCCGCCTTGGCCTGCACGCCCATGCCCTGAATCACCACCATCACGTACGCCGCCAAGGCCACGCAGTCGGTGTCGCCTGGCAGGTCGCCCTCGCGGCGCGCCTGCTCCAGGCGGTGGCACAAGCCCAGTTGCATCACCGCGCGGCGTTCCACCAGCACCAGGCGAATGCGCTCGTTGTTGTCCGAGCAGGCCAGCGCGCCATTCAACCCCAGGCAACCAGGGTGCTCGCGGTGCAGCGTTTGCACCCGCGCGCATTCCCTGAGCATGCGGGTAACTACCGCCAAAGAGTTCGGCTCGTCGAGCGCCTCCGTCATATAGCCGACATACTTGGTGCCATATAGGTCAAGGGCCTTGCGGAACAGGGCTTCCTTGTTGCCGAATGCCGTATACAAACCTGGCCGCGCCACGCCCGTGGCCTTTGTCAAGTCTTCGAAGGATGTACCTTCGTAGCCTTTTTGCCAGAACACCTTTAGTGCAGCCTCCAAGGCTTCACGTTCATCGAATTGTCTGTGCCGTCCCACTCGTCAAACTGCCCCGCAAAAACGCCTGAAGGCGCCCAGTATAAAAGCATTGACGTCCAATAAACGTGAAAGTACCGTGCGATACCGTAACGCCCGTTACTCTATTTTTCGCCAGGATGGCGGTGTGGCAACACGGACCCCTCCCGCGGCCTGGTGATCCCAGGCGCGATGTTGGCCAAGTAGGCAGGTTTCACGGCATTTACCCGCAGTCGAACCGGGCTCTAATAACAAGGAACACACCCCATGCGCCTCACCCTCCGTACCAAGATTCTCCTGCTCAGCGTGATACCGGTGTTGCTGCTGGTGGCGCTGCTCAGCGGCCTGACCGTGGTGATCCTGCACAAGCTGGCCGACCAGCAGGCCCAGGAAACCCGCGAGCGCATGTACCAGGACCGCCGTGCGGTGCTGGAAAACTACGTGCAGATCGCCAACGCCGCCATCGCCGGCATCTACCAGGCCTCGGCCCCCGGCGACATGCGCGCCCGCGACGAGGCAGTGGCGCTGCTCAAGCGCATGAACTTCGGCAAGGGCGACTACTTCTTTGGCTACGACTCCAAGAGCGTGCGGGTGTTCTGGTCGGACAAGGACGTGCGCATCGGCGAGAGCTTCCGCGATTTTCGCGATGCCAACGGAGTGCAGGTGATCAACGAGCTGGTGCGGGTGGCGCGCGACGGCAGCCACTTCCTCGACTACGCCTTCCCGGTGCCGGGGCAGGACGCGCCGGTGCCCAAGCTCGGCTATGCGCAGTTCCTGGAAAAATGGGACCTGATGATTGGCACGGCGGTGAACCTCGACGACATCGCCGCCCAGGCGCAGGTGTCCGAAGAGCAGATGGCGGCGCGCATCGACACCCTGGTGCTCGGCATGGTGGGCCTGGCGTTGGTGCTGCTGCTGGTGGCCGGTGGCCTGGCCACCTGGATGGCCGCTGGCGTGGTGCGGCCGTTGCAGCATATCAAGGCCAACCTGGACGACATCGCCGCCGGCGAAGGCGACCTGACCCGCCGCCTGCCGGTCAATGGCAACGACGAGCTGGCGCAACTGGCCGGCTCGTTCAACCGCTTCGTCGAGAAGATCCACGGCCTGGTGCGCCAGATCGCCGAGATGACCGGCCAGCTCACTGAACTGGTGGGCCAGGTGTCGGCCCAGGCGCAGCGTTCCGAGCAGGCCATGTTGCAGCAGCGCCAGGAAACCGACCAGGTAGCCACGGCCATCAACCAGATGTCCGCCGCCGCCCAGGAAGTGGCCAAGAGCGCGCAGAACGCCGCCCAGGCCGCGCAGCAAACCGACAGTGAAGGGCAAACCGCCAAGGGTGTGGTGGATGGCAGCATCCAGCGCATTCACGCGCTGGTGGAAGACATCCGCAGCAGCGGCGTGTCGCTCGACAGCCTGCAACAGGACGTGCAGTCGATCGTCAGCGTGCTGGATGTGATCCGCTCGATTGCCGAGCAGACCAACCTGCTGGCGCTCAACGCCGCCATCGAGGCGGCCCGTGCCGGTGAGGCCGGGCGCGGCTTTGCGGTGGTGGCCGACGAGGTGCGGGCGCTGGCCAGCCGTACCCAGCAGAGCACCCAGGAAATCCAGGGCATGATCAACCGCCTGCAACAAGGCACCCAGGCGTCGGTGACCTCGATGCGCCGCTCCAGCGATGCCGGCGAGCTGACCAGCGAACAGGCCAACAAGGCCGGTGCGTCGCTGGATGCGATTGCCGAGTTGATCGCCACCATCAACGCGATGAACGCGCAGATCGCCAGCGCTGCCGAGGAGCAGACTGCGGTCGCCGAGGAGATCAACCGCAGCGTGCACCAGATCGCCACGGCGGTAGACAGCGTGGCCAGCGAGACCGAGCAGGGCGCGCGTACGGCGCGCAACCTGGCGGGGTTGGGGGATCGGTTGGGGGCGTTGGTGCGCCAGTTCCGGATTTGACTGTCCAAGGGGGCGCTTTGTGTGCCCCTTACTTCTCTTCGGGCAGCGCCCACCAGGCTTGGGCCTTGCCGCCATCTTTCAGGCGTTCCCCCAGTACCCCATCCAGCGCATTGCGAAACGCCTCCAGCTCAGGGCGAGGGTTGGTTTCGGGTTGCGCGTCGAGCTCATCGAGCGTGCGCAGCCACACTTTGAGCTTGGGGTAGCTGCGCCACAGGCTGCGCTTGGCTACCACACCGCTCAGCAATTCATTGCACAAGTGCCGACCCTGTGGCGTGAGGCCATGGTAGGTGACGAGCTCCTGGCGGTTGGTTTCCAGGCGAAGGAAGCGTATGTGCTCGTCGTACTTGTGGTAGCGCGGGTGGAAGAACAGCATCGTTTCGGGGGATGGGTAGCGCTTGTGTGGCTTGGGGTATTTGCCCCAGTCCGCAGCTTTCTTGACCGAGTTGCAGTCGACACAGACGATCGCCAGGTTGCGTGCGCGCAATGAGAAGCGTGGGTAGATGGCGCGCGGCAGCACATGTTCTATCGGTGCGGCGCTGGCATGGTTGAGCAGCCAGCGTTTGCAGTAGCAGCAACGGGGTTCCTGACGACGCTTGAGGCTTTTGCGTAGGCGCGCCTTGACGTCCTTGCTCACAGCGTCGTCTTGGCTGAGCTCACTCCACACATCTTCGGTGGTTTCCCTGGCCGTTTTGCGTAGCCTGAGCATCAGGTCCAGGCGGATGCGGCGTGTGATAGGTACTTTCATAGCGAGGCTTCTTCCCGCGCCAGGGTGAAGGTCTCGACGATGGCACGTTGCGCCTGTTCGATCAGGCCGGCGTCCTGGTGGTAGCGGGCGTCTTCGGTGATCCCTGAGTCGTCCATGATCGCTGTCATGTTCCGCAACTCTTCAAGCAGTGCATCCTGCTTTTCGGCCAAGCCGTCGAGCTCATCCCGGTTGGTCGTTCTGATGGCCTGCGCCACCAAAGCGGCGCAACGTTCGGCGACTTCGCGGTTGTGCGGTGTGTAGGTTTCGAAGCCTTCGAGCAGGATCGTTTCCACGGAATGGCGCTGGTCGGCTGAAATTGGCGCTAGGGCGCCATCCTTGGCGAGGAAGCAGTGGCTGAGGTTGTCCTGGGCGTTGGCGACCAGGGTGGGGGAGTGGGTGGCGATCAGGAACTGGCTGCCAGTGTGTTCGGCGATGCGGCTGAACAGGCTGGGAAGCAGTTGTTGCCAGTGGACGTGCAGGCTGATTTCCGGCTCGTCGATCAGTAGGACATTCCCAGGACCTGCGCTGGCGACGAGCTTGCCCAGAAGCAGGAGCACTTGCTGTTCGCCGGAGCTGAGTTGATTGAATGTCACCATTTGACCGCCATGCTGCCAGGACAGCGCAAGTGACTTGCCCTCAAGCGTGGCAGCAGCGTTCAATGCCGACTCTAGAGGCTGCGCCAGGAGCTCGGCCTCCTTTGAGGGAAGCAGATCACCTAGCTCTGAGTGCGCAACCAGGTACAGGCGGTGCTTCAAGCCTAGTGGATCCAGTAGGCTTTCGAACAACGACCCGTTTCCTTTCACGGTATAAGCCTCGGCGAGCAAACCGAGCAACTTCTGTTCGTTGGTCTTCGATGAGCCCTTGGCGGCTCGGTTACCCAGGTAGCGGTAATGCAGGCTTTTCTGTTGCGTGGGAAAACGGTCGGCAGGCGTACTGGCTATGGCGATGCACGTGCGCGACTGCTGCGGCAAGAGCGCTGCCATCGAGGCCAATAACAAGCTCTTGCCTGCACCGTTGTTGCCAATGATGTAGGCGCAGAACGGGGCTTGGCCTTGTCGCTCGAGCAGTTCCAGGAGTGAGGTTTTATCCAGCAGTGCGAGGTCGTCCACGGCAACGGCCGGGCGGGGTATCTGCCGGCCGGCCGTTAATCCTCGCAGGGTACTCTGTACGGACATGACCCTGCATAGCCCGTCGACATCCCGATAGCCCTCTGAGAAGTGCTGGCTGAACAGCCCCCGCAGTGCGCCCAGGCGATCCTGGGGAAACTGCCCAATACGGAACTTCTGGCGCGAGCCCCAGAGTTCGCTGACCGCCGATGCGAACCAGGCGAGTTGTTCATTGGAAACCGAACGGCTGGCCCTCGCGATATGGCGTGTATCGATGACCAGTGTCTGCCAGTCATGCAGCTTGGCGTACTTGTTCAGCAACCAGCCGCAGAAGCGCACCGGCTTTCCGCTCGTGTCGTAGCTGATGAAGTTGAAAATGACCTCGAGCAGGTCGTCGTTAAGCAGGCGGGATATCACGTTGCGCGGTAGATGCTTGGCGGTATCGGCGTTGGGCTTGAACACCACCAGTGTGCGTTCGCTCAGGGTTGACTCCATCAAGCGCTTGTCCAGTGTTTCGAACGAGCGCGCGCCAACGTTCTTGATGTCCAGGAGCGTGAGGCTGTCGTGTTCGTACTCCTGGCGCTTGTCATCGAGTTTGTGCAGTTCGATCTGACGTACCGCTAGCCGCAGGCGTAGCAGGTCATTCGTGCGAATAGTCTCCGGAGCGCTGTAGAACTGGCGGCCTCTGTCCAACTGATCGTTGACGACAAAAGGCTCCCCGGTTTCGCCATACAGGTCGATCAAACCATCCCGGCGTACCAGGCCATTGGCCAACGCTGCGGTGATCTGGGCATGGCGCCGATTGATGCCGGTCGCTGAAAGAATGCGGTAGAAGAGCGTGTCGAACACCGCGAGTAGCTCTTCATGGTTGAGTTCGCCAAGGTGCTCTTCCAGAAGGTAAAGCAGGTTGTCGGGGTCTAGGCTGTCCCGGGGTCTGAGCTTTTGGCTGCGACCGCAGTAGTTCATGAGTACGCTCGCGCGCGCATCCCCGCTTGTTGAGTCGCGCCATGGACTGTTCTCGACCACTTCGAGCCAGACATCGCTTTTCCAGTCAATCAGGTAGGTGGCAAGCCAGTACAACAGCAACTGCTGGAATTCCGAGTCGGTCATGTCGGCATCCAGTCGGCGAGCCGATGCATCGCTGAGCATTCGGTTCAGCAGGAAAACGCTTTCGTCCATGAGATAAAAAGTACCGGGTAAGTGGGAGGCGACGAATCATGGCCTAATGCTACTGCTGGATGCCCCTAGCCGCCTCGAACAGCGTATCCCTCATTTCCTGCGGCGGCTTGCCATAGGCCCGCAGAAACGCTTGGCGCAGCCGCTCACGGTCGCCGAACCCACTCTCGCGTGCCACCACCTCGACCGGGTGGCGGCTGGTTTCCATCATCACCCGCGCCGCCTCTACGCGCAGGGTCTCGACGGCCTTGGCCGGGGTCTTGCCGGTTTCTTCGCGGAACACCCGGCTGAACTGCCGGGGACTTAGGCGCGCCACGTCGGCCAGCGCTTCCACCGACAGGTCGCTGCGCAGGTTCTCGCGGGCGTAGGCCAGCGCCAGTTGCACGCGGTCGGATTTCGGGTCGATCTCCAGCAGCGCCGACAACTGCGATTGCTCGGCGCCACGGCGCTGGGCGATCACCAGCTTGCGGGCGACCTGGCGGGCCAGGTCAGGGCCCAGGTCGTTCTCGACCATCGCCAGGGCCAGGTCCACCCCGGCGCTCATGCCGGCGCCTGTCCAGAACTGGCCATCGACCACGAACAGGCGGTCTTCCTCCAGCTGCACATCGGGGAAGCGCTTGCGAAATTCCGGGGCGTGCAGCCAATGAGTGGCCGCACGGCGGCCCGCCAGCAGGCCGGCTTCGGCCAGCACGAACAGGCCAGTGCACAGTGCGGCGACGCGCCGCGATTGCTGGCTGGCCGTACGCAGGCTCGCCAGCAATCCCGGGCTGGGGTTGCCCAGGGTCAGGTAGCCACTGACGATAACCGTATCGTAGGCCGTGCTGCCGAGCGCCTCGGTATGCACCGCAAAACCCTGCGAAGTCATCACGGCGCCGCCTTGCTCGGACACCAGGGTGAAGCTGTAGAGCGCTTCGCCACGCAACAGGTTGGCGCATTCGAACACCGAGGCCACCGACAGGCTCAGGGACTGGAATTGTGGGTAGACCACCAAGGCGACCGTATGCATCGTTCATGTCCTGAATGGGTGTCAGCCGATTCTCACGGGGGTGTGCAGGCAGTGCAACATAGCGGTGACACCGTGGCCGTAATCCTTGCAGATATGGCGGGGCTGATGTGTATCGCTGAGGAGGATAAGGGTGCTTTTTATGTAGGAATATTGCCTGATCTTCCGATATCAGTGTAGGTCGTTTCCTAAAGGGAGATTTTCCACCTGGTAGACCGTTGTACCCATGGGCGGGCCATTCTAGTCTCCCTCTCGCTCGCCGCCTTCACTGTCACGGCCAGTCGGGTCACGGGCAGAAACCTGCGTAGGGTTCGCGTGGGTTGGTCGGGGTGGCCGGGGTGTTGATGGGCGGCGGGCTTCTTTTTTTCATACCCGTGCAGGCAAGGAGTGTGCATGAGCAAGGACGATCAACCGACCAATACACCAGGCTTGAAAGTCGTCAGCGTGGTAGGGCGTGCTCCCAAGGGCGCACCGCGTAACTGGGTCCAGGCGACCCCTGGGTTGCCGATGCGCGAAGTATTGCTGGAAACCTCTGTCATGCTGGGCTGCATCACCGCACTCACCTGGCAGGCCATCGACAGGCCTGCGGATGCCTCGATATTGCTGCGCGCCACCCACTACATGGGCGGCATGGCCAAGGCGATGATCGAGGGGCAACTGGTCGACTCAACCAAGAAGGATTGAAACCTCAACGTATTTGAACAGGAGGCGATGGGTCTGCTCGGCGAGCAGCGCAGCCGGTGTGTATAGTTCCTCGTGAGCAGTCCACACGGCCAGGAGTAGACCCATGAACGTCATCAATGCGCGCTTGCGCGGCAAGGACGGCCTCTATCGCATCGTGCTGGACGGCGAGCGCATTGCCGCCATCGACCTGCAACCCGGCCCCTTCACGCCGGCTCGCGACGATATCGACGCCGCGCAGAACCTGGTGACTCCCCCCTTCATCGAGCCGCACATCCACCTGGACGCTACCCTCACGGCTGGCGAGCCGCGCTGGAACATGAGCGGCACGCTGTTCGAAGGCATCGAGTGCTGGGCTGAGCGCAAGGCGCTGACCACCCATGAAGACATCAAGACCCGCGCGAAGAAGACCCTGGGCATGCTGGTCGACCATGGCATCCAGTTCGTGCGCACCCATGTCGATGTCACCGACCCGAACCTCACCGCGCTCAAGGCCATGGTCGAGGTGCGTGACGAGGTGCGTCATCTGGTCGACCTGCAGATCGTCGCTTTTCCCCAGGAAGGCATCGAGTCGTACGCCAATGGCCGCGGGCTGATGACTGAGGCGGTGGCCATCGGTGCCGATGTGGTCGGCGGCATTCCGCATTTCGAGAACACCCGCGAACATGGCGTGGCCTCGGTGGAGTTCCTGATGGACTTGGCCGAGCGCAGCGGCTGCCTGGTGGATGTGCACTGCGATGAAACCGACGACGCGCAGTCGCGTTTTCTCGAAGTGCTGGCCGAGCAGGCGCGGGTGCGTGGCATGGGCGCCCGGGTGACCGCCAGCCATACCGTGGCCATGGGCTCCTACGACAATGCCTACTGCTACAAGCTGTTCCGCTTGCTCAAGCAGGCAGACATCAATTTCGTCTCATGCCCGACCGAGAGCATTCACTTGCAAGGGCGTTTCGACACCTTCCCCAAGCGACGTGGCGTGACCCGGGTGGCCGAACTCGACCGCGCTGGCCTGAACGTGTGCTTCGGCCAGGACTCGATCGTCGACCCGTGGTACCCGCTGGGCAATGGCAACATCCTGCGCATTCTCGAGGCCGGGCTGCATATCTGCCACATGCTCGGCTACGAGGATATCCAGCGCTCGCTGGACCTGGTCACTGTCAACAGTGCACGCACGCTGAACCTGGGCGAGCGTTATGGCCTGGAAGTCGGGCGCCCGGCCAACCTGCTGGTGCTGTCGGCGCCGGACGACTACGAGATGATTCGTAGCCAGGGGCAGGCGCTGGTGTCGGTGCGTGGCGGCAAGGTGCTGATGCGTCGTACGCCGGCGCAGGTGCAACGTTTCGCCTGAGCGCGTTGGGCTTTCAGGTCGCGGCTTGCGGCAGGTGCCCCAGCGGCAAGCCGGTCTGCTCCTTCACCGCAGCGATCGCGAAGTTGCTGCGGATATCGCTCACCCCCGGCACCTTCAGCAGCGACTCCATCAGGAACCGCTCATAGGCGCGCAGGTCCGGCACCACCACCTGCAACAGAAAATCCGACTCCCCCGACACTAGGTGGCACGACACCACTTCGTTGAGCTCGATCACCGCCTGGCGAAACGCGGTCGACGAAGCCTCGCTGTGCCGCTCCACCTTCACCCCGATGAACACGGTGAGCCCAAGCCCGATAGCGTCGCGATCGAGCTGGGCGTGATAGCCGCGAATCAGCCCGGCTTCTTCCAGCAGGCGTACCCGGCGCAGGCACGGGGAGGGCGACAGGCCCACTTCCTCGGCCAGTTGCACGTTGGTCAGGCGGCCGTCGCGTTGCAGAGCGGCGAGGATACGGCGGTCGAGATTGTCCAGTTTCATGATTGGCATAAACCAGGTCAGTAATCGTTATGGATGGCACGATATGCCAATAATATTGGTATGTGTAGCGTAATACGCAACGCGTGCAGATGGGCTACTGGGTAAGCTTTTTACCTATGTAAACCCACCTGCAAGCGAGGCGAACATGGCAAACCTAGAGTTGTTTATCGGTGCATTGGTCGTGGCGTACCTGGTCCCGGGGCCGGACATGATCCTGGTGTTGCAGATTTCCAGCACCCAGGGCCGGCGCTTTGCCTTGGCCACCGCCATCGGGCTGGGGGTGGCCCGTGCGGCACACGTCGCCTTGGCCGCACTGGGCCTGGCGGTCCTGTTGCAGAATGTCGGCTGGGCGTTCGAGGTGGTGCGGGCGATTGGCGTGGCGTACCTCGTATGGCTGGGCATCCGTATCGCCCGGGCGCCGAGCCTGGTGCCAACGGTCGACGGTGCGCTGGCGATTCCGCGGCGTGCCTATCACGCAGCAGCCTGGCGCGGCCTGCTGACCAACATCAGCAACCCCAAGGCGTTGCTGTTCTGCTCGGTGCTGATGCCGCAGTTCATCGAGACCGGTGCGGGCGATGTGGCAGGGCAGTTCCTGCTGCTTGGGGTGGTGCTGGTGCTGGTGGGCCTGGTGTTCGATGTGTTCTATGCCATGGTCGGCGCGGCACTCGGCTACTGGATGGCCCGTCGCCCGCGGATGCAACTGATGCAGCGCTGGACTTTCGCTACCCTGCTGATCGGCTTCGGGCTGCGCCTGGCACTGATTGGCCGCCCCCAGTGATGGCGCCGCTGGCATTGGTCTAGAATGCCGGTTCGCCTCGCTGCACGGACTGCTCATGGACCCTCTCTACCTCATTGCCCTGGGGGCCGTTGTCGCCGGTTTCGTCCAGGGCCTTTCCGGTTTTGCCTTCGGCATGGTGGCCATGTCGTTCTGGGCCTGGGGCCTTGAGCCTCGCGTGGCTGCCGTGCTAACGGTGTTCGGCAGCCTGACCGGCCAGCTGATCGCGCTGTTCTGCGTACGCCGAGGGTTTCGCTGGGCCTTGCTGTGGCCCTTCGTGATCGGCGGGTTGCTGGGCATTCCACTGGGCGTGTGGGTGCTGCCGTACCTGGACATGCTCTGGTTCAAGGCGGTGTTCGGTACGCTGCTGGTGCTGTGGTGCCCGCTGATGCTGGCGGCACCCAGGCTACCGAGGCTGCGCGGCGGGCGCCTGGCCGACGGCACGGTCGGGTTGCTGGGCGGTGTGCTGGGCGGCATCGGCGGGTTCACCGGCACCGTGCCGACGCTATGGTGCACGCTGCGCGGCTTCGATCGCGATACCCAGCGCGCGGTGATCCAGAACTTCAACCTGTCGATGCTGCTGGTGACTATGCTCACCTACCTGGGCACGGGGCTGGTGACCGTCGAGCTACTGCCGTCGTTCGCCGTGGTGGCCCTGGCGATGGCCGTGCCGACCTTGTTGGGCACGCGCTTGTACCTCGGCATCAGCGAACAGGCCTTCCGCCGTGTGGTGCTGGGGCTGCTGACCCTGTCCGGGGTCGCCATGCTGCTGGCTTCGCTGCCGGTGTTGCTGACGCGCTGAGTGCTTGCCTGTGGCCCTTGAACTTGGCACGCTTGCCCCGGTCTGTGACCGCCATGCAGAAACAAGGAACCCTCAAGGTGAGTTGGGAAAAAGTCGGGAAAGCCCTTGCGGGCGTGCTGGTCGTTGCGGTGGCCGCAGTGTCGCTGCATGCGCTGTGGCGTGACGCGGGAAGGTTGCAGGCCAGCCTGTCCTACGAGTACCTGACCTACCCAAGCCAGTTCAGCGAACGCATCAGCCAGGCCAACGACCAGCTCAAGTACGAGCGCCTGCAAGCTGGTATAGAAGCCATCGCCCAGGGTGCGCTGGCCCGCGAGCAGGTGGAGCGGCTGGTGGGTCTGGCCCAGGCGCCCTATATGCAGTTGTTCGCCAAGCCCTTCGAGGCGGGCCTGGTGGACCACCGCACGGGGCTGGTCATCAGCCTGCACAACCACGGCGACACGCCGGTGAAGGATGTGCATATCCGCCTGCCGGTCAAGGGGCTGGTGCAGGTACGCGACGATGCCGGTAACGATACGATTCCCGATGACGCCACCAACTTGATCGACATTCCTGCCATCGCGCCGGGGGCGTCGAGCAAGGTGTGGGTGTACTTCGATGCGGACTACTCGCAAGTCCGGCAGGCCGGCATCAGCATCGTGCATGCCGATGGCGCTGCCGATGTGCAGGTGATGCGCCAGGTCGAGGGCTTCCAGGCTTGGGTGGCGCGCTATGCGCAGGTGCTGGTCGGGCTGCTGGGGGTGTCGCTGCTGGCCTTGCTGCTGCTGGCCTGGCGTTGGCCTGGGCGACGAGCAGCCCGCTGAATCAGAACGCTTCCGGGTAGGCCCCGCCATCGATCAGCAGGTTCTGCCCGGTCACGTACCCGGCCTGTGCGCTGCACAGGAATGCACAATACGCCCCGAACTCCTCGGCACTGCCGAAGCGCGCCGCAGGAATCGCTTGGCGGCGCGCCTGGGCGGTGGCTTGCACATCGCCAGTTGCGGCGCTCGCCGCTTGCAAGGTTTTCTGCAACCGCGCCGTGTCGAACGCCCCAGGTAGCAAGTTGTTCAGCGTCACGTTGCGCCCGGCCAGGCGCTGCTGGCGCGCAAGCCCAGCGATGAAACCGGTGAGGCCGCTGCGGGCACCGTTGGACAACCCGAGCACTTCGATGGGCGCCTTGACCGCGCCAGAGGTGATGTTGATCACCCGCCCGAAGCCGCGCTCGGCCATGCCATCGACCACCGCCTTGATCAGCTCGATGGGCGCGAGCATGTTGGCATCAGGTCCTGGCTGGCCGCGCAGACGATGGCCCAGCGGCCTTTGATACCTAGATCCATGTAGGGCTCCGGTTGTTTTGGTTAAGTGCTTGGCGCATAAGTCTTTTTAGCGAATCGCCACGGGGTTGATGTTCACCTGTGTGGAGCCTTTGTACAACGGTTGGCCCAGCACGAACATGAATTCGAACGCTTTGTCGCGCACCAGCGCGCGGGTGTCGATCAGTTCCAGGTTATAGATGCCGCGCTTGGCCAGCATGAACTGGTTGACCGGGAATTCTTCGCCGCTGGGGTTGGGGTACACCTCCGAGGCCCAGGTATCGCCACCGAAGGCGACGATGCCCTGGTCGGCCAGCCACTGGGCGGCAGGCAGGTCGATACCAGGTTCGGTGGCGAGGAACTGCGCGTTGTCCTTGCCGATCAGCTCCAACCAACCCGTGTTGAACAGCACCACATCGCCCTTGCGTAGGATGAGCCCCTGCTTCGTCAGCACCGCCTTGAGGTCATCCACGCTGAACACGGTACCGCCAGGGACGATGGCCTTGCCGTAGTGGGCGGTCATGTCCAGCACCACGCCCCGGGTGACCATGGGCGGCACCTTCTCGACCCCTAGCTTGGTCACGCCCTCGACGGTGACGAAGTCGGCGGCGTGGTTGCCGTTGTAGTAGACATTGTCGATACCGATATGGCCGATGCCGTTGAGCTGAGTGCCGACGCCGGTCCAGCCGTTGACCAGTTCATCGTTGAAGGTGAACCGATTGCGGCCCAGGGTCTGCCCGGCCTGCTCGCCCGGTTGGATGTTGTAGAGGTGGAAGCTGCGGTGCCGGAAGGCTGGCAGGTCCTTGCTCACCGGCACGGCCAGGGGGTAGGTCTTGCCGGTCTTGATCAGCTGCGCGGCCTGCTTGACCACATCGGGGGTGAGCAGGTTGGCGGCACCGATCTCGTCCTGGCTGCCGTAGGGCGATTGTTGCCAGTCGGCGGCCAGGGTGGTGTGGGTGGTGGCGGTAAGGGCGGCGGCGAGTAGCAGGGGTTTGAAGGGGGTCATTAGTATCTCCTGGAGGTTGAAGGCTTCGGGAGATTCTGGGCAGAGGCTTCGGTGGGAAAAAGGCTTCTGCCGGACAAGGAGTTTTGCGCGCCAGGCAAGGGCCGTTTCGCAGGGCACGCAGTGCCTCAGGGCAAGAGAGCCACCCATTTCCCGCCTTGGTTACCTTCCTTGAGTTTATTGAGCGCCTGCGGCAATTCGGCAAAGTCGAACGCCTGACGTTGCGGTGCCACCAACCGCCCATCGGCCATCTGCTGCAACAACTGTTGCCCCTGGGCTTTCAGCTGCTGGCGGTCGAGCAACTGCCCATGGGCATGAATGCTGTTGAGCGCCACTTCATGCAGCGATATCGCGGTGCTGAACGCGGGCAGTGGGGCGCTTTCCTGGCGATCCTGGATACACACCAAGTGGCCGTTGTAGCCCAATAGCGAGGCGAGGCCGCTGGCGTGGGCGCCGCTGACTGTGTCGAACAGTGCATGCAGCGGGCGTTCCCCGAGGGCTGTTTGCAACTGGGCCTGCCAGTCGTGGGCCCGGTAGTCGAACACGCCGACCACACCCAGCGCTCTCAGGGTTGCATGATGGCGCGGGCTCGCCGTGGCCCAGACCTGCAGGCCACGCTGTAACGCAAGCTGCGCGAGATAGAAACCCACCGCGCCCCCGGCGCCGACCACCAGCACATCGCGGCTGGCGCCCTCCGGTATCTTGGCCAGCGCCTGCCAGGCCGTCAGGGCCGGGCAGGGGAGTGCTGCGGCGGCGGCATCTTCCAGGTGCGCGGGCACTGCCATCACCAGACTGGCGTCGACCAGGCAGTATTCGGCGAAGCTGCCATCGCGTGCCAGGGACTGGTGATAGGCCACTCGGCTGCCCAAGGGCAGGCCGACGCCTTCACCGGTGGCAGCCACTACGCCCATGCCATCCACACCGGGCACTGTGCCTTGCTGCCAGGCCGGGTGGCCCCACTCGCAGATCTTCCAGTCCACCGGGTTGAGGGCGATGGCGCGGTTGGCGATCAGCACTTCGCCGGGGCCGGGTGTAGGCAGGGGTTTGCGGATGGGGCGCAGGCCGTCGAGGCCGGCGCCTGGGGTCCAGCCCCAGGCCAGGTAGTCGTGCGACATGGAGGGCTCCTTGGTGGGAAAGCGTCTGGTCCCAGCCTAGCGGTTCGCTGGCTGGGGAAACAGGCGGTTTCAGGCCAAGGTGTGTTGATTGCAGGTCAACAATGCGCGGTGGTCAGCCCAAGGCTTTGGCAAGATCCTGCATACCGCCTTCGTAGACGCCTTGGAACAGCGCGTGCGCCTCGTCCTCGCTGATGCCGGCCGGGGTGAACTCGCCAAACCACTCCACCAGGCTGCCCTGGCCATCGGCGCTGACACGCACGGTGGCGAGGTAGCTGCTGATCGGGAAGGGGCTCTGCTCGATCGAGTAGGTGCAGGTACGCGCTTGTTCATCGAAGGCTTGCATGCGCTCGACGATGGTATTGCCGTCAGCAGCTTTCAAGGTGCGCAGGCGACCGCCTTCGCTGAGGGTGCTTTCGACGATGAACGGCAGCCATTGCGGCAAGTTATCGAAACCGCCGACCAGGGCCCAGACACGGTCAGGGCTGTGGGTGGTTTTCAGGGAGGCGTGGGCACGGGCCATGGGGAACTTCCAGGTGATTTGAGGTGCTGGCATCGTAGACGCGTTGGGCGTTGCGGTCGAGGCTTCGTGGCTTCAGCCCAGCCCGCCACCCCGACGCACATGCTTGACCAGCACCTTCTCGAGCAACTCCCACATTGCTGGGTTCACACTGAACGCCACGTTGAAACGCATCCACCCAGTAGGCCGGGCATCGACCATGAACAACTGCCCAGGCCCGAGCATGATGCCTTGCGCCAGCGCATCGTCGAGCAGCGCGGCGCTGTCTGGAATGGCGGGGTGGCGGGTCCAGATGTACATGCCTTCGTGCGACTCGATGAACAGCTCGAAGCCCAGCCGGTGCAGGTGCCGGCCCACTTCCTGGTGGGCCTCGGCCAGGCGCTGGCGCAGGCGCTTGAGGTGCTTGCGCCAACGGCCATCGATGACCGCCGAATACACCACCCGCTCCATCACCTGCGAAGTGGTCAGGCCCGAGCGCATCTTCAGGTGCAGCAACTGCTGCATCAGGCCTGGCTCGGCCATTAGGTAGCCGACCCGCACGTTCGGCGAAATGCTTTTCGAATAACTGCCCACGTAGACCACCTGTTGCAGGTGGTCGAGGCTGGCCAGACACGGCTGCGGCTCGGCGATCATGTCGGCGTAGAGGTTGTTTTCCACCAGCCGGAAACCGTGGCGCGACGCCAATTGCAGCAGGCGGTGCAACTGTGCCAGCGGGGTGCGCGAGCAGGTTGGGCTGTGCAGGTGCGGCTGGGTGAAGAACAGGGTTGGGCGGTGGTGATTTAGCAGGTGTTCGAGGTGGTCCAGGTCGTAGCCGGCCGGGGTGCGGGGCACGCCCACCAGGGTCGCGCCCTGGAAACGCAGGATGCTCATCAGGTTGGGGTAGCCGGGGTCGTCCACCAGCACCACGTCGCCCGGCCTCACCAGGGTGCGTACCGCCAGGTCCAGGGCCTGGCTGGCGCCGTGGGTAAGCATCAGTTGCGCCGGGTTGACGACGATCGACAGCTCCTGTTGCAGGTTCTGCGCGGTCAGCGCACGCAGCTCGGACAGGCCCATCGGGTCGCCGTAGCCGGACAACTCCAAGGGACTGCCGGCCACCTGGCGCAGGCCGCGGCGCAGGCCGTCCTCGTACATCCAGTCGTTGGGCAACCAGCCGCAGCCGGGTTTGTACGGCAGCTGGCGGGTTTCGAAGATCTGCTGCAAGTACCACTCGGAATTGAACGCGGGGCGGGCGCTGTCGGCTTCCGGGCTGGGGCTGTCGAGCAGCTCGCCCAGCGCGCGGCTGACGAAGAAGCCGGCATTGCCACGGCTGACCAGCAGCCCCTGGGCCACCAGGCGGTCGTATGCCTCGACCACGGTGAAGGTGCTGACCGAGTAGGTCGCGGCGAAGGCGCGGATCGAGGGCACCTTGGCGCCGGGCTTGAGGGTCTGGTTGTCGATGAGTTCGCGCAACCCGTCGATGATCTGGTTGACCAGCGGGGTCGGCGCGTCGGGATGTAGTTGCAGCATGGGGGCCTTCAGGTGTGCGTAACGCCAAGCACCTGCGGGGTGTCTCGGGTGTATTGCATGGGCGGCCTGTACAGTGCAGTGCGGATTTCACACCACTGTGCATGGCTCTCTGTGTCCGACATTTTTACATTAGGTGACATATATCGCCAGTTCAGTTCGCCCGAGCGGTCCGTCTCGGGCGCGTTCAGCAGGCCGCCACGGATGGCCTGCGTGTGTCTCGCACACCTCCTGCCCGCATAGCGCTGATGTAAAGGTGAGGCCGATGGCTGCGCGTTGTCGCAGGACGTCGGGGTTTCACAGTTTTTCCTTGGATAAAAAGAAGCACGGGGTACACAACTGATGGACGCAACATCTACATCCACCACCGCCGCGAAAAGCGAGCCCGAGAGCCAGCTCAACGCGGCGCTCAAGTCGCGGCACCTGACGATGATGTCGATCGCCGGGGTCATCGGCGGCGCCTTGTTCGTCGGCTCCGGCAGCGTGATTCATAGCGCCGGCCCTGCGGCGGTGCTGGCGTACCTGGCCGGCGGCATCCTGGTGGTGCTGATCATGCGCATGCTGGGCGAAATGGCCACCTCCTCTCCGGACACTGGCTCCTTCTCCACTTACGCCGACCGCGCCATCGGCCGTTGGGCCGGCTTCACCATCGGCTGGCTGTACTGGTGGTACTGGGTCATTCTCATGGCCTGGGAAGCCTACGTGGCGGGCAAGATCCTGCATGGCTGGTTTCCCGGTGTGAGCGTCAACGTGTTCGTGTTGGCCACCACCCTGGTGTTGATTACCGTCAACTTCTTCAACGTCAAGCACTATGGCGAGTTCGAGTTCTGGTTCGCGCTGATCAAGGTGGTGGCGATCGTCTGCTTCCTGATCGTGTGTACTGCGGCGGTGTTCAATATCTGGCAGTTCGGCGAGGTGCGCGGTATCGGTCACCTCACGTCCGAGGGCTTCATGCCCAATGGCATCACCACGGTGGTGGGGGCGTTGCTGGGGGTGATGTTCGCCTTCCTCGGCGCCGAGATCGTCACCATCGCGGCCTCCGAGTCCAAGGACCCGGCCGGGCAGATCGTCAAGGCCACCAACTCGGTGGTATGGCGGGTGTGCCTGTTCTACGTCGGTTCGATCTTCCTGATCGTCTGCCTGGTGCCGTGGAACGACCCGCACCTGGGTGAGTCCGGCTACGGCGCCTACCGCCGCACTCTGGAGCTGTTGGGCGTGCCCTATGCCGAGCTGCTGATGAACTTCGTGGTGCTGACCTCGGTGAGCAGTTGCCTGATTTCCGGTCACTACACCGCTTCGCGCATGCTCTTCTCCCTGGGCCAGCGGGGTGACGCGCCGTCGTTCTTCAAGATCACCCGCACCGGAACTGGTGTGCCGGTGTACGCGATCATGGGGTCGTGCGCAGTGGCGGTGCTCTGTGCGCTGATCAACTTCAGCGAGACCCTGCGCCCGAAAGACGTGCTGGAAACCCTGATGAACACCACCGGCATGATCGCCTTGCTGGTGTACCTGGTCATCGCCTTCTCGCAACTGCGCATGCGCCGCAAGTTGCTGGCCGAGGGCAAGGAGATCCGCCTGAAGATGTGGCTGTTCCCGTGGCTGACCTACCTGGTGATCGCCTTCATCGTGGTGTGCCTGGTGGTGATGGCGTTCATGCCTGACTACCAGATCCTGGTGATTTCCACCGGCATCGCCGCTGCCGTGGTGGTGGCGATGGGCGTGGTGCACCAGGCGCGTACCAGCAAGCAGCGCTGATTCCTATGCAACAAGCCCGCTCATGGGGTCGATAACGACCCCGAGGAGCGGGCTTTTTCGTCACAGGGCGTACTGGGCGATACCGTTGCCGAATGACCAGTTCTCTTTCTTCACTTCCACCAGGTTGATGAAGACATCCTCCGGCCTGACCTGCACCTCACTCGCCAGCCCTTCGGCGATGGTCTTGTACAGCAACTTCTTCTGATCGAGCGTGCGCCCTTCGCTCAAGGTGATCTGGATGAACACCTGCTCGTCGGAGCGGGCGATACCCAGGTACTGCGGGTCGTACACCAGGCGTTCGCCATCGTGCTCGGTCAACACCTGGAAGTTGTCGTGCTCTGGCACGTTGATCGCGCTGCGCAAGGCCCCATAGACCACCTTGCCGATGGTTTGCAGGTGGTTGGGGTCGGGGTGTCGCCGGATATCGATACGCACGAGCGGCATGGCGGTCTCCTGGAGAGGGGGCAACGACAAGTTACGAACAATAGGATAGCTACCCTAAGTCCGAATTCCGCGATGCGTTGATCGCCCAGGCCTTCGCCGAAATCACTCCACCTCTTCCTTGTAAAGACGCATGCCGCGCGCCTTGTAGTTGGCCAGTGCCGCAGGGTGGTCCAGCGAGCAGGTGTGCACCCACACGCGGCGGGTCCCTGGCCAGGCCCAGGCCTGGGTGATCGCCTGGCTGAGCAGCACACCGCCAAACCCTTGGTCGATGAATTGCGGGGCCAGGCCGAAGTAGCGAATCTCCACATCGCTGCCATCGGGGCGGTACAGCTCGAAGTAGCCGGCGATGGCGCCGCGATGGTAGGCCACCCAGGTGCGGTGGCCTTCCAGCTCGACCACGGCCTGCCACTGGGCATCGCTCCAGCTGTTGAGGTCGGTCCAGTTCCAGACCGAGCCCACCAGCTGATAGAGGAAGCGGTTGAGTTGCGGCTGCGGGATTTCGCATTCGACGATGTGTAGGTCGTCGCGAGGTGGCTTGGCCTTCAAGTCGTTGGCGCAGGTCATCTCCAGGTAGAAGGTTGTCACGGGGGCGGTCAAAGGTGTTGCTCCTGAAGGCGTTGATCCATGGGGGCTGGGCCGAGTGAGTCAGGCGATGAATGTTGAAGAAGGGGAAGGCGCAGGCGAGTCATCTTGGCGAAGCTCATGCAGCACTGCCACGGTGCAGACCCCCACCAGGCCGATGCTGGCCAGCACGATGTCGCCCAGTAGCGTGCCGACGACCAGAAGCAGCAGGCTCAGGCGTGAGAACGTTTTCATGGGGGCCTCCTAGGCGTGGTGAAGTCCTGAGTCAAGATAGTGCCCGATGTTTCGGGCCGTACCTAGAGACGCCTGGCAAATCTTCTACTTGCCAGGCACCAACGGCTACGATGGTCTTACTTTCTCCAGTACTTTCACCACCTGGTCCAGCCCGTCGAAGGTGGATGGTATCTCGCTGTCTCCACCCACGATGCCGCTAAAGATGACCTGCTCGAAACGCTCCAGCGTGCTGTTGTTAGTACCTTTGGCATCACGTGCGTACTCCGAGTACTTCATGACGAACTGGGTCAAGGCGATTCTCAGGTCGATCTGCAGCAATTGGGCTTTTACTGATCGGTAGCTGTGCAATACCACCTTGAAGAAGTAGAGCATGACTAGCTCGAAGCCGAAGAAGGCCAGTAGCGGTAGAATTTGCTTCAGGTATTTCGCTGTTGAGTCTTCGACATCTTTGGCCTTGGTGGCTGTGTCGATGGGCTTCGTTGTCGAGGGTGCCGCTTCATTGGTGGTGAGGGCAGTAGCAGAGGCATTCGGTGCAGCTGGAGGCGTGGCTGCGGGCCCTGCGAGTGTGGTGGCAACCGTTACTTGGGTATTGGCGCTTGAGTCACTGGAAAATAGACCTGCGACGACCTTGAGTCCCAGTGGAACGCTCATGATTACACCCAGACACACCAAGAATACTAGGGTGTTTCTTGCTTCCTTGATTTTCTGCGTGCGCATGACCCTGAATGCACGGTTGAGACCGAGGAAGTTGAAGCTCTTCTCGTACTTATCCAGTTGTTCTTTGAGTTGGGTAACCTCTTGATGTTTCTTCCCCAACACCTGATCCAGGTTTTCCTTGAAAACAACACCCTGGCTGATCGTACGTGGCAGCTCTGCCAAGGTGACCATGTCCTTGTGGTGCAGATAGCTTCGAATGATTCCGATGATCAAGCTCTGCCGTGCATTTCGATACATCAGCTGGCAGGTAAAGTCCTTGAAGTAAGTGTCATCCAGTGCGTCACTCCACCCCCGCAGCGTGGCCGGCGTACCATAGGGGGCACAAATTTGAATTTCCGTGACGAACAGGTAGCAATGCACAGCCAGCTGTTCCAAGGTCTGAGCGTCAGAGGCGTTGTCGGTGCAGAAAATTTGGAGTGCGTTCTTAAATTCTCCACCATAAACTTCAATGCAATACAGGCTGAGCTTATCGGCGGAATCTGAAAACTTCCAGAAGTAACCCAAGCTGACGAGCGTAAACTCCCTGAGCTTACGTTTCTTTTCATCCGTACCATCGCCGAGGCTGGCTTTTAACTTTTCTTCGGCCACTTGAAGCTGTTGGATCAGGTTCGAGAAAAAAATCGGTGCAGATTTATCCGCACGCTCTTCCACTTGTTCGCTCATCAAGCACACATCCTTGCATCAATCGATTTGTACAGCCGCGAGGGCACCTCGCGATCAGTTGGGTGGCATTATGATATTGCGCCGGCTCGAATTGGAAGGATTGGCCGATAGCCTATATTACGGGTCCTATCAGGCTCCCCCCCTCTTAGCTAGCCCCTGCAACACCGCCATCGCCCGCTGTGCATCCTGCACCGCCACGAAGATGTGATCGTGGTAATAGGCGGCAATTACATTGCAACTGATGCCCGCATTCCCAAGTGCAGTAGCGAACGCGGCGGTCAAACCCACGGCCTCCAGCGACGAATGGATGGTCAGGGTGATCCACGCGGCGAGGTAGTCGTAGTGCAGGCCAAGTGCCTGGGCCTCGCTGCGTTCGAGGATTACCGTCAGGCCTTCCTGCTCGCGGAAGCTGCCGACTGGCGCCGCGCCTTGCAGCACGGCGAGGTCAGGGACAGTGCAGAACACGTACTCACCTGGGTTCAGCGACGGGCGCATGCCGGACAGCAGTTTCTCGATGGATGTTTCGCCAGACATGCCGGGTTCCTTATGGGGGAGTCAAAGACAGCGCCATTGTTCCCGATTCCGCCTTTCGTGTGGTTAAACCTGCTGATGACGAATAAGTAACGCTAATGAGCCGTCATGCACCGGCAAGGCTTGGCGGCTCGAAGCGCTCGGACAGGTCCATCCGCACATTGCGCAGGCTCGCGGTCTGCGCATGCTGGGCGTGCAGTTGCTCGCTGCAGTAGCTGACCAGCAGCGAGCGGCGCCGAGCACCGCTGACGTTCAGGCTGGCGGCATGGACCAGGTCGGCATCGAATACCAGGATATCGCCCGCCAGGCCGGACATCGATATTGACCGCGCTTCGTCGATGTCGGTGTCCGGCGCGTTTACCGGGTATCGATGGCTGCCGGGCACCAGGCGGGTCGCGCCGTTGGCCGGGCCGTAGTCATCAAGGAAGATGATCGCCAGGGCGGTGTCGCCGGGGCGTTCGCTGCACAGGTCCCGGTGCAGGGCCTGGTGGCCATGGGCTGGCAGCGGTTCGCGACCTTCCACCTGGGACAGGAAAAAGCGCTCGCCGATCAGTTCGCCCACCACCGCCAGCAGCTCGGGCAGACGGCACAGCGCCTGTACCTGCGGCGCCAGGTCCAACGCTGCGTGACGCCAGCCCGCGCCCCGTGGCACTGGCCATTGCGAATTGGCCAGCACCCCATCATCGAACGTGCTGCGCAGGGCTGGCAGCCAGTCGCCTGGCGTCGCTGCGCGCAGCAGGCTGTAGCCGTCTCGGTGCAGTAGGTGAGGGTCGATCATGCTGGGCGCGCCGTCCGTGCGGGGCCTTGATGGTGCCCCAGCCCGGCCGGCGCGCCAAGGGGCGGGTCAGGACACTGGGCCTTTGAGCAGCGCTTTGAGCGAGGCATCGAACTGGCGCAGGGCGTCGGCCTGGATCACTCGCTCTTCGGCCAGTTGGCGCAGCAGGTTGGCGTTGCCGACATCCTTGCGCGCCACGCCTTCGGCACGGCCGATGTAGGTCAGCTGGTCATCGAAGAAGCGCGCCACCACGCTGGCCTGGATCGCCTGGTCTTCGGCGCTGGCCAGTTGGCTCTGGGCATCGAGCAGCACGATCACGTCGGGGCGGTCGGCCAGCAGGGTGTCGAGGTCTTCGTAGAAGGTCACCTCGGTGAACGCCTGGCCCAGCGAGCGGGCCAGCCAGTCATAGGCCTGGTTGCCGGACAGGGTCGCGACCGGAGTGGCTTCGCCATTGGCCGCTGGCGCCTGGTCACGGTGGCGTTGCAGGTAGTCGAGCGTCGCGGCGGCGTTGCGCCCGAGCAGCACCGCTACCTGCTGCCCGTGGTTCAGGTTCACATTAGACAGCTCGGTGGCCGAGTAGAGGTGACCGGCGGGCTGTGCGCCGACCTGGCTGGCTTGTGTGGCGCAGCCACCGAGTGCGGCGAGCAGGGCCATCAGGGCGGCGATCATGCCGGTTTTCATGGTGGAGGCCTCGAGCAAGATTGGGATGTGGCTATCTTCCTCGCGCATACGGTGCAGTGGAACTTGAAGCTGAACATGATGGCTATTGATGGAATCAATGAGCCACGTACCTCACTCGCCCAAGCGTTGCTCACGCGACGGCGGGTAGCCGAAATAGGCGGCGTAGCACTTGCTGAAGTGCGACACCGAGACGAAACCGCAGGCTACCGCCACTTCCATCACCGACAGGTCTGAATACTGCAACAGGCGGCGGCTCTTGGTGATGCGCAGCTCCATGTAGTAGCGCCTTGGCGAGGTGCCCAGCTGGGCCTGGAACAAGCGGTCGATCTGGCGCCGCGAGCGCCCGCTGTAGGCGGCCAGCTGGTCGAGGCTCAGGGTTTCCTCCAGGTTGTTCTCCATCAACTCGACGATGGTGCGCAGTTGCAGGCTCATCGACTTCTTCGCCCCCGGCCCCACCTGGCGGTAGCGCGCGCCGGAGAACGAGAGGATTTCTTCCACGCCTTCGGCCAGCGCATCGCCATGCAGGCGCCGCACCAGGCCCAGCATCAATTCCATCGCGCCATTGGGGCTGGCGGCGCTGAGGCGGTCGCGGTCGAGGGTGAAGCTGGCCGGGGTAATGCGCGTCTGCGGGCTGCGCTCGGCGAGGCTTGCGCGCTGTTCGGGGTGGATGCTGCAACCATAGTCGCCCAGCACCCCGGCGCGGCCGAGGAACCAGGCACCGTTCCACAGCCCACCCAAGGCCATGCCCTGGGCGGCGCAGTCGGCCAGCAGGCGGTCGAGTTCGGGGTATTTCAGCGGTGTGCGCAGGCCGCCGCAGATCACCAGCAGGTCCGGGGCCTGCACGCTGTGCGCGCTCAGCGGCGTGGCGAACAGTTCCAGGCCCAGGTCGCTCAGTACCCGGTCACCAGACAGCGACAGCGCGGTGGAGGCGAAACTGTCGGCACGCAGCAGGTTGGCGGTAACCAGCACGTCCATGGCCACGGTAAAGCTGGCCATCGAGAAGTGCTCCAGCAACACGAAGTCGACCTGGTAGGGCGGCTGCGTTTGGCCCGCGCCGGGCTTGAGCCGCAGCATGTTGGTGGTGCTGGTCTTCTTGCTGAACTGACGTGGCGTGGGCACTGCGGACTCCGTTTCCTTCGCGGGCGCTGAGGAGTGTGCTGGGAGTCTTGGGGAAACACAATCGGTGCTGACAGGGGAGGGCGGTGGTGTATTGCACCGCGACGGGGCCCGCATAGGGCATCGGCCCGAAAAGTGCGCATCGAGGTCAGTGCGCCTGACCTCGATTAATGCTCAATTGATTGATTTATATATAAAGACCAAGAGTGGCATGGTCCTTGTTAGAGGCTTCATCAACTTGGATACAAGATGGAACTCAGACGATGCGCGCCTTCCCCCTCACCTTCACTGGCTGGCTCGATGCGTACCGCGCCGGTGCAACGCCCTCCGACCTGCTTGGCAGCCTGCTGGCCAGCCTCGACGACCAGGACACTGCCTGGATCAGCCGCGCCAGTGACGCACAATTGCGCGCCCAGCTGGACCGTCTGGCCGTGGCGCTGGCCGAGCACGGTGGCAACCTCGACGCCCTGCCGCTGTACGGAGTGCCGTTCGCCATCAAGGACAATATCGATGCCGCCGGTTGGGCGACCACCGCTGCCTGTCCTGCCTTCAGCCATATGGTCGATGCCAACGCCACGGTCGTGACGCGCTTGTGTGCAGCAGGAGCGGTACTGATCGGCAAGACCAACCTCGACCAGTTCGCCACCGGCCTGGTCGGCACTCGCTCGCCTTTTGGCGCCGTGCCCAACAGCTTCGACCCGGCCTATGTCAGCGGCGGCTCGAGCTCAGGCTCGGCCAGCGTGGTCGCCCGCGGCCTGGTGGCGTTCTCGCTCGGCACCGACACCGCGGGTTCCGGCCGTGTGCCGGCGGGCTTCAACAATATCGTCGGGCTCAAGCCAACCAAGGGCTGGCTGCCCAACACCGGCTTGGTACCCGCCTGCCGAACCATCGACTGCATCTCGATCTTCGCCCTGACCGTTGCCGATGCCCAGGCCGTGGCCCGCCTTGCCGGTGGCTTCGACGCCGCCGACCCGTACTCGCGCCGCAACCCGCAGCGTGCCCCGGTGGCCATCGGCAAGGCGCCGAAGCTGGCGGTGCCGGATGTGCTGGAGTTCTTCGGTGACCAGCAGAACCAGGCAGTGTTCGAGCAAGCCGTGGCCCAGCTGCGTGAGCAGGGCGCAAGCATTACCGCGATCGACTTCAGCCCCTTCCGCGAGCTGGCCGAAGAGCTGTACTACGGCCCTTGGGTCGCCGAGCGCACCGCGGCCACCGAAGGCGTGGCCGCCGAGCACATGGACCCGGTGGTGCGCGGTATCGTCGCCAACGGCCACCAATACAGCGCCTGCGACACCTTCAAGGCCGAGTACCGCCGCGCTGCCTTGGCACGTCGTATCGAAACCGCGCTGGAAGGCTTCGACGCCCTGGTGGTGCCGACGTCACCCACTCACCGCACCCAGGCGGAAATGGCCGAGGAGCCGGTGCTGTTCAACAGCCAGTTCGGTATCTACACCAACTTCACCAACCTCGCCGACCTCAGCGCCCTGGCACTACCGGCAGGCCTGCGCGATGACGGCCTGCCCAGCGGCATCACCTTGATCGCCCCGGCCTGGCACGACCAGGCCCTGGCCGACTTCGGCCAGCGCTGGCAAGCCGCTGTAGCTCTGCCGCTGGGCGCCACCGGGCAACCCTTGGGCGCGCTCGCGCCAGCGTTGCAATCAGGCGATTGCGTGCGGGTGGCGGTGGTCGGTGCGCACCTGACCGGGATGCCGCTCAACCATCAGCTCACCACCCGCAATGCAGTGCTGGTGGAGCAAACCTTCACCAGTACCGACTACCGCCTCTACGCCCTGGAAGGCACGGTGCCGCCCAAACCGGGCCTGGCCCGCGCCCAGGATGGCAGCGCGATCATCGTCGAGCTGTGGGACATCCCCGTGGCGCGCTTCGGCGAGTTCGTCGCCGAGATCCCGGCCCCACTTGGCATCGGCAACCTGCAACTGGCCGACGGACGCTGGGTCAAGGGCTTCATCTGCGAACCGCTGGCACTGGGCAATGCCCGCGACATCACCAGTTTCGGCGGCTGGCGCGCCTTCGTCGCAGCGCAGGCTGCCCGCCCGACCCAGGCTTGAGACCTACGCACGTTCAGTACCGCACGGGTTAGCGGTTGGAGGATGCCTGAATGCAAGTGATCGACCCCAAGCGCGGCGCCAAGCCCCGTCCGGAAAACCTGGTGGAGCAGATCTACGCCCAGCTCAAGGACGATATCTTCGAGTTCCGCCTGATTCCCGGCGACCGCTTCAGCGAGGGTGAGGTGGCTGAGCGCATGCAGGTCAGCCGCACCCCGGTGCGCCAGGCGCTGCACCGCCTGGAGCGCGAAGGTTACCTGGACGTGCTGTTTCGCAGCGGCTGGCAGGTGCGACCGTTCGATTTCAAGCACTTCGAGCAGCTGTACGACGTGCGTATCGTCTTCGAGTTGGAGGCGGTGCGCCGTCTCTGCCAGCGTCCCGAGGGCGAGCTGCCGGTGCCATTGGCAGCGCTGCGCGAAGTGTGGCATGTGCCGGCGCAGCAACGCCTGGAGGATGGCCGCGAAGTGTCGCGGCTGGACGAGCGTTTCCACTGCCAGCTGGTGGAGGCGGCGGGCAATACCGAGATGGCCCGGCTGCATGCGCAGGTGAGCGAGCAGATCCGCATCATCCGCCGCCTGGATTTCACCCAGGCGCAACGGGTGAACCTGACCTACGAGGAGCATGCCAGCATCCTCCAGGCGATCCTCGAGCGGCGCTGCGACGATGCCCAGCATCAGCTGCGCGCGCACATCGAGGTGAGCAAGGCTCAGGTGCACACCATCACCTTGCACATGCTGCAAAGCACCCGCGAGCAAGCGATGGCGGGCGGTGGTTGACCGGTCGCAGCAAGATCCAAATGAACCCTGACCGCCCCGCGCAACCCAACCCAGTACATGCCTACAGGAGAACGTCATGGAACTGGGACTTTTCTGGATCGCTATCGCCGCCGTGGTCATCCTGCTGGAGATCCTGGCGATCTGGCACATCATCGGCAGCGACCGACGGGCCGAGCGCAAGATGCTGTGGGTGGTGTTCGTGGTCTATGCACCTTTCCCTGGCCTGCTGTTCTGGGCCTGGCGTGGGCCGCGGGCCGTGAAGGGCAGGGCAGTGCTGGAAGAGAAGTGAAGGGGCTTGGGAAGGGCAGCGCACCCGCGGCGCTGCCTATCCGGTCGTCTGCCTGCCTCGGAAAATCCTGTCCGGACCGGTAGAATCCTGGGCCCTCATCGTCCTTGAGCCCAGCCGATGCCAGCCGCCACCCTGGAACTGTTGCCTACCCATCCCGAGCAAGCGGGCATCATCCGCAACCTCTACCAGTTCTACGCCTACGAGTCGTCCGACTGGGAGGCCGAGGACGTCGAGGTCGATGGCCGTTTCTATCTGCACGATGCGCACATGGACCGCTATTGGCAAAGCCCCGGCTGGAGCGCCAGCCTGGTGCTGGTCGATGGCATCATCGCCGGCTTCGTGCTGGTCGAGCGCAGCGAGCTGCCAGGCATCGACGCCCTGGAGCTGGCCGACCTGTTCATTCTCAAGCGCTACCGGCGTCAGGGCATCGGCCTTGCTGTCGCGGGGCAGCTCCTGTGCCAGGGCGAACATGACTGGCTGCTGCGCTGCTACCGCGAAGATGCCCCCGCCGTCGCCTTCTGCCAGGCGCTGGTCGCCGACCTGCCACGCCCGGTGCGCTCGATTGCACTGGACGACGACCCTGGGCTGCTGAACTTCCTGGTTACCCCAGCACGTCACTGAATCGTTTGGGTAGCGTTTTAGACAAGTTTTTCTGTGACCCCTATCACAAAAGCCCAAACTAAACGGCATAATGCCATTATTCCGATTTTGCTCCCGCAGGTTCAGGTAATCCCCATGTCGTTCGCCGCAAACCCCGACATCATGTACCGGCTGTTGATCCAGAGTGTGGCGGACTACGCCATCTACATGCTGACCCCCGAAGGGCTCGTCGCCAATTGGAACCCAGGCGCCGAACGGGCCAAGGGCTACACCTCGGGCGAAATCGTCGGTCAGCACTATTCGCTGTTCTACAGCGAAGTGGAGCGCCAGGCCGGGGTGCCTGCGCAGAACCTGGAGCTGGCGCGCAGTACCGGGCGTTTCGAGGAGCAGGGCTGGCGCCTGCGCAAGGATGGCTCGGCGTTTCGTGCCCATGTGGTGATCGAGGCGGTTTACGACGAAGGCCGCCTGGTGGGTTTCGCCAAGGTCACCCGCGATATTTCCGAGCGCCATCGCTACGAGCTGGAGCTGTTGCAGGCAAAGGAACTGGCCGAGCAGTACAGCCAGGAAATGAGCACGCTGTCGCGCTTCCTCGACTCGGTGATCGCCAACATGCCTGCCTCGGTCATCGTCCAGGACCTCGACACCCAGCGCATCCTGCTGGCCAACCAGCATGCCGAGCGGCTGTTCGGTGGCCAGGGGGCGAGCATGATCGGGGCTTTGCCAGGGGAGTGCGTGGTGCCGTCTGCCGCCGAGTTCCTCGAGCAGCAGCTGTCGCGCGGTGCGCGCTCCAGCAAAGGTTACATGGACGAGACTCGCGTCGACACCGCCTGCGGCCCGCGCACCTTGCGCAGCCGCGCGCTGCTCAGCCAGAACCGCGAAGGGCAGGCCGACTACGTGCTGTTCATCGCCGAGGACGCCACCGAAGAGCTGGCCGCGCATGCGCAAATCCACCACATGGCGCACCACGACGCACTGACCGGTTTGCCCAACCGCACCTTGTTCCACGAGCGCCTCAAGCAGGCCCTGGGCCGTGGCGCGGACAGCAACAAACTGACCGCAACGCTGTGCCTGGACCTGGACAACTTCAAGAACATCAACGACTCGCTGGGCCACGCCTTCGGCGACAAGCTGCTGCGTGCCCTGGGCAAGCGCCTGCGCCGCGAGCTACGCGAGCACGACACCCTGGCCCGGCTCGGCGGCGACGAGTTCGCCGTGGTGCTGGGCGGCCTGGACAACTGTGAGGCCGCCTGCAACACCGCCCAGCGCTTGATCGATGCCGTTTGCCCGCCGTTCCATATCGAGGGGCACCAGTTCTCCGTGGGCGTGAGCATCGGCGTCGCCTTCTCCCCCGAGGACCACGACCAGGCCGAGCAGTTGCTGGGCTATGCCGACATGGCGCTGTACGAGGCCAAGCGCAATGGGCGCAACCGCTACGAGTGCTTCAATGTCGAGCTGGATGTCGCCGCGCGCCAGCGCCGCCTGGTGGAAACCGACCTGCGCACCGCCCTGCATCTGGGGCACTTGCAGTTGCATTACCAGCCCGTGGTGGACCAACAAACCAACAGCATTACCGGCTACGAGGCGCTGCTGCGTTGGGAACACCCTACCCGTGGCATGGTCATGCCGATGGACTTCATCCCCATCGCCGAAGAAACCGGGCTGATCCACGAGCTGGGGGCCCGCGCGCTGAACCTGGCTTGCCAGGAGGCCGTGACCTGGGACAGCGAGCAGACCGTCTCGGTGAACCTGTCACCGGTGCAGTTCAAGAATGCCGGTCTGATCGACACCGTGGCGTTGGCGTTGTCCGACTCGGGGTTGCCGGCGCGGCGCCTGGAGCTTGAGATCACCGAGTCGGTACTGCTGGGCAACAGCGAGGAAAACGTGCGCACCCTGCGGGCGCTGAAGGACCTGGGCGTGTCGATCTCGCTGGACGATTTCGGCACCGGTTATTCGTCGCTGGGCTACTTGCGCTCGTTCCCCTTCGACCGCATCAAGATCGACAAGTCGTTCGTCCACGACATGTGCGACAGCCGCGAGGCGATGTCGATCATCCGTGCCATCACCGAGCTGTCCAACAGCCTGATGATCAAGACCACTGCCGAGGGCGTGGAGTCGGCCGAGCAGATGGAGCGCCTGGCGGCCGAGGGCTGCTCGCACTTCCAGGGTTACCTGTACGGCCGGCCTGCCCCGGCGAGCCAGCGCTTGAAGGCCGTGACGGTGCTCAAAGGCGAGTGAAACCCTAGGCATTGACCTGGGCGGGTTTATCAACCCGCCCGAACTCTTCTAGAATCGGCCTTACCTGCCGACTCGAGAAGCCCATGACCTCCAGCACCCCGTTGTCCGGTGTCAACCAGCCTTTGCGCGGCATCGTCCTGGTGGTGGTGGCTACCTTCCTGTTCGCCAGCCATGACGCGCTGTCGAAGTTTCTCGGCGGGTTGTACCCGGTGATCATGGTGGTGTGGGTGCGCTACGTGGTGCATACCTTGCTGATGGCCGGCATCTTCATGCCAAGGGCCGGCCTGGCGGTACTGCGTACCCGCAAGCCGCTGCTGCAAACCCTGCGTGCCCTGAGCCTGCTCAGCACCAGCCTGCTGTTCACCGCCGGCCTGCAATACCTGCCACTGGCCGAGGCCACCGCCGTCAACTTCCTCGCCCCGGTGCTGGTCACCGCCCTGTCGGCGCCGCTGCTCAAGGAGCGCGTCAGTGTTGGGCAATGGGTGGCGGTGGTGATGGGCTTTATCGGCGTGCTGGTGGTGGTGCACCCGGGCGGGGCGATGTTCACCCCGGAAATTCTCTTCCCTTTCGGCTCGGCGCTGGGGTTCTGCTTCTACCAGCTGCTGACCCGTGTAGTTGCCGCTTACGACAGCCCGACCACCAGCAACTTCTACGCAGGCCTGTGCAACACCTTGGTGATGACTGCACTGGTGCCGTTCTTCTGGCAGGCCCCGCAATGGGAACATGTGCCGCTGATGCTGGCCTTGGGCGGTTGCGGCATGACCGCGCACCTGCTGCTGACCAAGGCCTTCCGCCACGCAGCACCGGCCTTGCTGGCGCCGTTCGGCTATTGCCAGATCGTGTTTGCCGGGTTGCTGGGGTTGCTGGTGTTCGGCCATGCGCCAGACACCATCAGCCTGCTGGGTATCGCGATCATCTGCCTGAGTGGGCTGGGAGCGGCCTGGATGCAGCGCGGCAAATAGTTTATCCGCCTTCCTTGGCCATCCAGCGCAGTAATGCCGCAATTGGCACCTGGTGGCTGACCTCGCGCCGTGCTGTTGGTCTTCCGGGCTGGTATTGCTCGAGATAGCGGCTGATCACCAGGCTACGGCCATCGTCCGACAAGCGTGCTTCGAGCTCATGTACCCGCAGGGGCTGGTGCGGTGTGTTTTCGTGGCGCTGGAACAGCATCAGGCGGGCGTCGTTCATGGGTGGTTTCCGGGTTGGCAATCGAAGGTGCTTTTGCCCACGGCGCCGACCTTGCCGTCGGCGACGAACTGGCTGCGGCGCTGGGCGTTGGTATCGCGCAGTGCTTGGTAGTAGTCCGGTATTTCCCGCAGCGCGTCGGTCAGCGGTAGCGCCTCGGCGCGGCCATCGACCACGCCACCAACGGTCGCGGCATTGCCCATGGCCTCGACCGTGTCGCTGCTGCCCAAAGGGTCGACGGCGAAGCTCAGCACCTGGCCCACGGCGTCGCGGGCGTTGTGCGAGCCCAGCAACGGCAGCTCGACGATCGGCCCGTCGGCGATGTTCCACACCCCGAAGGTCTGGCCGAAGTCGGCGTCATGGCGTTCCAGGCCCATGCGCCCGGAAACATCCACCAGGCCCGCTACGCCGAGCGTGGTGTTGAAGATGAAGCGTGTCAGGGTGGTCAACGAGCGTTGGCCGTTGCCTTGCAGCACATCGTTGATGAACACCTTGGGCTCGCCGAAGTTGGCCGCGAAGTTATGCACGCCTGACTGCATGAAACCTGGCAGCGCGGTGTAGCCTCGGGCCACGGGTGCCAACACGTAGTCGTCCAGCGTGCGGTTGAAGGCGAACACGCCGCGGTTGATCGATTCTGCGGGGTCGTGCACCTGTATCACGCAGGGTGAAGCGGTGGTTGGGCGCTGGCTGCAACCGCCCGCAACGAGCAGCGACAAGACCAGGGCAACCTGGCGAGTGGGAAGCGAGGCGAGCATGGGCACTTTCCTGAGGTAAGAAGTGGCGCCGATGCTGCGCTGTCATTCTTGCCCGCGAATGTCCGGTTTATCTCGATTTTGCAGCTTTGTTTCCCGGTTGAAATATATGACGGCGCAGGTCTGATGGTCTTAAATAGCCGCTCATGTTCCTGCCTGCGGTGCCCTGTTGTGAGCCATTTGCTGATTGTCGACGATGATGTCGAGGTGCTTGACCTGCTGCAGAAGTTTCTCTGCCAGCATGGCTACGACGTCGCCGTAGCCAGCGACGGGGCGGGGCTTTGGCGGGCGCTCGAGCAACGGGTGCCGGACCTGGTGATCCTCGACGTGATGCTGCCCGGCGAAAGCGGCCTGGTGCTGTGCCAGCGCCTGTTGGCCGAGCACAAGGTGGGGGTGATCATGCTCACCGCCATGGGCGAGTTGAGCGACCGGGTAGTGGGCCTGGAGCTGGGCGCCGACGACTACCTGACCAAACCCTTCGCCGCTCGCGAGCTGCTGGCCAGGGTGCGGGCGGTGTTGCGCAGGGCCGGCGAAACGCCCGGCCTGGCGCCGGGTAACCCGCGCAGCACGCTGGAGTTCGCAGGCTGGCAGCTGGATGTGGTGCGCCGCGAACTGCGCTCTCCCGACCAGGTGATGATTCCCTTGACCAATGGCGAGTTCGAGCTGCTGCTGGTGTTCGCCGAGCACCCGCGGCGGGTGCTCAGCCGCCAGCAATTGCTCGACCTGGCCCGTGGCGAGGCGCACGAGGCCTATGACCGTAGCATCGATGTGCAGGTCAGCCGCCTGCGCCAGAAGCTCGAGCACGACAAGGGCGCCGAGCCCTTGATTCGCACCCTGCGCAATGTCGGCTATCTGTTCACCCCCACGGTGGTGAAGCGGTGAGCGTGCTTGCCTGGATGCGCCTGCGGCTGCGTCGGCCTAGGGTCACCATCGCCCGCTGGATCGCCCTGACTACCCTCAGCGCGATGCTGGTGCTGCTGGGGCTGAAATGGGCCTCGAACCTGCTGGTGGGCGCCTGGGCGCAGCCGCCATTGATGCAAAGTGGTCTGATCGAGCGGCTGGCCACTGTCACCCGCATGCTTGAAGCCGCGCCCGTGGCATTGCGCCCGGAGCTGGCGCGCGCGGCGGGTGACCCTTCGTACACCGCGCGATGGTTCGGCCAGTGGGCGGACGCTGGCATGCCGATGCTCGATGAGCCGGAGTTTCGCGACGGCACGCCGCTGCTGCGTCGCCTGCTGAATCGACCGCAGGCCCAGATTCTGGCCTACGAGCCTGCTGACCTGCCCGAGCATATTGCAGGCAGCGGCTATGCGCTGATGATCGAGCTGTCGGACCGCTCCTGGGTATTGTTTCAGGCCCCATCGCGCAGCTGGGGCCTGGATGGCTGGGCCCGTACCTTGGTGGTGATTGCCCTGATGCTGGTTTCCAGTGTCGGCGTGGCCTTGCTCGCGACCCGCTACCTGGCGCGGCCTCTGGAGCGTTTCGCCGAGGGCGCGCGACGCTTCGGCAAGGACTTCAACGCCCCGCCCATCCCGGTGGTCGGCCCCCACGACTTGCGCCAAGCCATCCTGGCGTTCAACGCCACCCAGGCCCAGCTCAAGCACTTTCTCAACGACCGCACGCAAATGCTCGCGGCGATTTCCCACGACCTGCGCGCGCCGCTGACGCGCCTGCGCCTGCGCGCAGAATTCATCGACGATCCGCAGTTGCAGGCCAAGCTGTTCAAGGATGTGGACGAGATGCAGGCGATGGTCAACGCCGCGCTGGAGTTCTTCCGCGATGACGCGCGCCTGGAGCAGACCACCGCATTCGACTTGGGCGGCCTGTTGCAAACCGTGGTGGATGACTTCAAGGATGCCGGCGCGTGCGTGGTCTTCAACAACCCTCAACGCTGTGTGTACGTGGGGCGACCAGTGGGGATCCGTCGGGTGCTGGTGAACCTGATCGACAATGCGCTCAAGTATGCGGGTGAGGCGGTGGTTGAACTGAGGGTTCGGGCCGAGCAGGTGCAGATCCGTGTGCTGGACCGTGGCCCAGGTATTCCCCCGGCGTTGCAGGAGCAGGTGTTCGCGCCGTTCTTTCGCATCGAGGGGTCGCGCAACCCGCAAACCGGCGGGGTGGGCCTGGGGTTGCCGGCGGCGCGGGCGATCGTGCTGGAGCAGGGCGGCAGCGTGACCTTGCGCAACCGGCGTGAAGGTGGGCTAGAGGCCCGGGTGGAGTTGCCGATGGGGTAAGGCCCTGGCTACTGCGCAGGGCCTTGTGTGGGTCAGAAACCGAAGTCGCTCAGCCCTGGATGGTCGTCAGGGCGACGGCCCAGTGGCCAGCGGAACTTGCGGTCTTCTTCCTTGATCGGCATTTCGTTGATGCTGGCGTGGCGGTTCTGCATCAGGCCATCGGCGGCGAATTCCCAGTTCTCGTTGCCATAGGCGCGGAACCACTGGCCGCTGTCGTCGCGGTATTCGTAGGCGTAGCGCACCGCGATGCGGTTCTCGGTGAAGGCCCAGAGTTCCTTGATCAAGCGGTATTCGAGTTCGCGGTTCCATTTGCGGGTGAGGAAGGCCTGGGCTTCTTCGCGGTTGGTGGCGAAGTCGACACGGTTGCGCCAGCGGGTGTCGGTGGTATAGGCCAGCGCAACTTTCGCGGCATCGCGGCTGTTCCAGCCATCCTCGGCCAGGCGTACTTTCTCGATGGCGGTTTCACGGGTGAACGGCGGCAGTGGGGGACGGGACATGTTCGGTGCTCCTTGGGTATCGGCCCGGTAGCGGGCTGTGATCTGAAGGGGTGTAGGTCGCGAACCGTGAGAAGAAGGTTAGCCGTGGGGGGAGGGGTTGAGAATGCGCAAGAATGGCAGTTCATAATTGCGAGTGGCGAAATGCTGGGCTCAGTGCTCCACCGCGTCCACATAGGAATCGAAGAACCAGTCGGGGATATCCTCATGCCGGTATTCAAGCTGTGTGCCGTCCGTGATTTCCGCCAGCCACTGCGCACATGCCCCGGAGTTGTCGAAGATGTAGGCCCGATTGCTGGCGGCTACCGCTTCGGGCAGCAGGTCAAGTGAGCGCGTATAGCGGCTACGGACCAAGTCGTGCCTGACGGGGTGCCCTCCCTCACGCACGCGGATTCCCACGCGGTCGATGTTGATCTCTGGGGCATCGGTTGAAACGAAGTAAAGGTAGGTGCGATAGCCACACGCTTGGGCTTGTCGCATGAACTCGCCTTTGCTCGGGTGTGACATCACGGTTTCGAAGGCGAAGCTGGCATTGGTTTTCAGCAGCTGTTGGCGGATGTAATCCGATATCACCGAGGCAAAGTAAGAGTTCAATTCCACCTGTCGATAATCGATGCGACTGCCCTCGAGCCCCAACTTGCTTGCAGGCACGCAGAGCGATTTCCTGATGATCAGGTAATGCTCCCGATGAAAGGCGAGCAACTCAGGTAGCGTGGTCGTCAAGCCAAACGCTGTCAGATCGATGAAGCCCGTTGTACTTGCCTCTTTTTCCAGCTCGTCCGCATTGACGAATAGGCGCGTCAGCTCAGCAGGCAGGTCAGCCTTGATGGTGCTCTTTCCTGATCCGTTGGGGTCTGCGAAAACCCTGAGCCTAGGCACGCTCGTCGGCCTTGGCGCCAGCTACCTTGCGTACCGTTATGACTTCGCCGACTTTCACTCGCCGCTTTGGCTTGACGTGGTCGAGAAGGGTGCGCGTCCCGTCGGCGGTGATGCGAACCAGCTCTGCGCCTTCGATGCACAGGATGCCCTGCCGGTTGGCCGAGAGAGCCCTGAGGTGAGCGGAGTAGGTGGCTTCACTGGCATGGCGAGGAACTTGTTGTTCCAGGATATCAAGGTCGTGATCGGAAACTTTCTTCGCTTTCTTGACCATGGGGATGAACCTCCGTGCGCGCTGGTTGGACGCGCCTGTATTGGAGGCATCATAGCTTCGGTGGTATGGAAAAACATCTGTGAGGAGCATCGGCTTGATCCTGGAAGAGGTCGCCGCACAGTTTGGCAGAGGGCATGGTTCAGCATTTCCCTCTTGTTTGTAGCCCGATTCCGAGTGATCGCAGTTTCCTGAAAATCCTGTCACACACCGGGCTGCGACGGCCTGGCGCGAGGCCGGACCGCCGCCGTCTATTCACAAAGGATCAATCCCACTCAGGCGCCAGCCCCTTCGGGCTGACTTCCCGCCCATTGCGCTCCAGCGTCTCGATCTGCGCCATGTCCTCGTCATCCAGGCGCAAGCCTTGGGCAAGCAGGTTGCTGGCCAGGTTCTCGCGCTGGGTCGAGGAGGGGATCACCGCATACCCCAGCTGCAGGGCCCAGGCCAGTGCCACCTGGGCCACGGTGGCCTTGTGCTTGGCGGCGATCTTGGCCAGCAGTGGGTCTTTGAGCACCTTGCCGTAGGCCAGGGTCATGTAGGAGGTGACGGTGATGCCCTGCTGCTTGAGGAAATCTGCCAGCTTGCGGTTTTGCAGGTAGGGGCTCAGCTCTACCTGGTTGGTGGCGATCTCGCCTTTGCCGACCACCTCGATGGCCTGGCGGGTCAGCTCGATATTGAAGTTGGAGATGCCGATCTGGCGGGTCAGGCCGAGCTGCTTGGCCTCGGCCAGGGCGCTCATGAATTCGCGCAGCTCGACGCCATTGCCGGGCGCCGGCCAGTGAATCAGGGTCAAGTCGACATGGTCGGTGCGCAGCTTGGCCAGGCTCTCGCGCAGGCTGGGCACGAGCTTGTCGGCGGCATAGTTGTCGGTCCAGATCTTCGTGGTGATGAACAGATCTTCCCGCGGTACGCCGCTTTCGGCGATGGCCTGGCCGACTTCGGCCTCGTTCTTGTAGATCTGTGCGGTATCGATGACCCGGTAGCCCAGCGCCAGTGCCGATTTCACCGAGTCGATGACGGTTTGGCCTGTGAGTCGGAAGGTGCCGAGGCCGAACAGCGGAATGCTCATGAGAGGTGCTCCTGATCAGTAGAAAAAACAGGTCGAGGGTTCGAGTGGCCAACAGTGTGAAGGTTTCCTCGGCGTGGATTAACCTCGGCAGCACGCAAGGTGTTTTGCGCTGGGGTCAGCAATGATAGACGGGTACTGTGAGACCGGCGCTTCCTGAAAATTAAATTGCATATTAGGTTATTCCTAAAATCAATTTAATTTATTTGTTTGGGCTCGGTAGAGTCTGCTCTTCCCTCGTTCAGAGCAGACCCTCGAGAAGCCCATGCCGACCCGTTCACGATTGTTGTTGTGCGTCGCCAGCCTGCTGTTGGCGGCCCAGGCGTTCGCCGCCGAACGCCTGACCCTGCGTATCGGCGACCAGAAGGGCAACATGCGCGCCCAGCTGGAGGCCGCCAATGCCCTGCGTGACTTGCCCTACGACATCCACTGGGCCGAGTTCCCGGCGGCCGCGCCATTGGCCGAGGCGCTCAATGCCGGGGCGATCGATGCGGGCATCATCGGCGATGCGCCGCTGCTGTTCGTGCTGGCTTCCGGCGCGCCGGTCAAGGCCATCGCGGTGGACAAGTCCGACCCCTATGGCACGGCCCTGCTGGTGCGCCCTGAGGCCTCCCTGCGCACTGCTGCCGAGCTCAAGGGCAAGCGCATCGCCACCGGCCGCGGCTCGATCGGCCACCACCTGGCGCTCAAGGCGCTGGAGCAGGCCGGGTTGTCGGAACAGGACGTAGAACTGCGTTTCCTCGGCCCGGTAGATGCCAAGATCGCCCTGGCCAATGGCTCGGTGGACGCCTGGGCGACCTGGGAGCCCTACACCGCACTGGCCGAGTCGAGCGGGCAGGGCCGGGTGCTGGTCAATGGCCGTGGCCTGTCCACCGGCAACAGCTTCCTGGCGGCCACCGACAAGGCCCTGCAAGACCCGGTTCGTCGTGCAGCCTTGCAGGACTACTTCACGCGCCTGGCCGGCGCGCAGGTGTGGGCCTACCAGCACCTGGACAGCTACTCCCGAACCCTGGCCGCGATCATCGGTTTTCCCGAGCAGGCTGCGCGCTTGCAGTTCGAGCGCCGCCAATTGCGCTGGCTGGCGATCGATGAACAGACCGTGGCCGAGCAGCAGCAGACCGCCGACTTCTACCACGCCCATGGCCTGATGAACCAACGCCTGGACGTCACCCCGACCTTCGCCAGCGGCTTCAGCGTGCCTTCGGCATCCGCCCTGGCCGCCAAGCCCTGACCTGGAGAACACCTCATGATCGGATTCAAACACCTGCGCCTGGCGACCCTGGCGCTGCTGTTCGGTGCGGCGCTGCCGACCCTGGCCAGCGCCGAGCAGACCTTGCGCATCGGCTACCAGAAATCCTCGACCTTGCTGACCTTGCTCAAGGCGCGCGGCACGCTCGAGCAGCGCCTTCAGGCTCAAGGTATTCGGGTCAGCTGGCATGAGTTCCCCAGCGGCCTGCCGCTGTTGGAGGCGCTCAACCTGGGCAACGTCGACCTCTCGGCGGACGTCGCCGACACGGTGCCGGTGTTCACCCAGGCCGCTGGCGCGCAGCTCACCTATTTCGCCCGCGAGACGCCATCGCCCACGGCCCAGGCGATATTGGTGCCGGAGGGCTCGTCGTTGCAGTCGCTGGCCGACCTCAAGGGCAAGCGCGTGGCCGTGACCAAGGCCGCTGGCAGCCATTACCTGTTGATCCAGGCGCTGGCCAAGGCTGGCCTGAGCTTCAAGGATATCCAGCCGGCCTACCTGATTCCCGCCGACGGGCGTGCCGCGTTCGAAAACGGCAAGGTCGATGCCTGGGTAACCTGGGACCCGTACGTGGCCAGCGCCCAGCGCCAGCAGAAGGCGCGGGTACTGGTGGACGGCAGTGGCCTTGCCAACTACCAGCGCTACTACCTGGCCGGTAGCGACTATGCCAAGGCGCACCCCAAGGTGCTGGAAACGGTGTACCAGTCGCTGCGCGAGGTGGGCGCATGGACCAAGGCCAACCCGGAGGCGGCTGCGCGGGTACTCGGCCCGCTGTGGGGCAACCTGGACAGCGCCACGGTGCAGCAGGCCAACGGGCGGCGTAGCTATGACGTGCAGCCGGTCACCCCGGGTGACCTTGCCGAGCAGCAGAACATTGCCGATGCGTTCTATCGCGAGGGCCTTCTGCCCAAGGCGGTGGACGCCCGGGCAGTGACCTTGTTCGAAGTGCGTTAGGCCCGGATTTTCGAAGTTTCGCCCTGCAACAGCCAGAGGCTGCGCTGGTTCTTCAAGGCGGCGTCGATGATCGAGCCACGGTTCTCGCGCTGCGCGGCATTCTCCTGCTGGAATACGTTATCGAGCAGACTGCGCAGGTTGCGCGAGCGAACCACCGAGGTGGGCGTGTTGAGGTCGGTCTTGAGCTCGCCATCCACGTAGGTGCGAACCCGAGTGCTCTGGGAGGCCTGCTGGGTGGCGCTAGCCTCGGCCAGCGAGCCTTTCTTGTAGGCCAGGCGGGTACTGCTGCTGGCCTGGTCGTTGATCTCGTGGAAGCTGTAGTTCTGCGACTTGCGGTCACGGCTCAGGTTCAGGTCTACCAACGGGTTCAGGCCCGTGTGGTAGGCGGCTTTGAGGCTGGACTGCGAGTCTTGCTGCACCGAGCGGTTCAGCGTGTCATTGGCCCAGATCTTGGTCGATTGCGAGACCTTGTAATCGAAACGGTCGATTTCGTCAGGACGCATCGGGTTGGGCTGGCTGCTGGTCTGGCTGATCGATGCGTTGAAATCGTACAGGCCGCTGAGCAACGAGCGGTCTTTGTAGTTCAGGCTCGATGACCGCTCGAGCGTGGGCTTGGGCTTTTCGTCGACGCTGTTGAGCTGGGTGAAGGCGTCCTTGAACAGGTTGCTGAGGTCCTTGTCGCCCTTGCCGCGTTGCTGGGCCGCGTCGAACTGTGCCAGGTAGTTGTCGACCGCCGCCTGGCGCTGCGAGGCGCTGCCGACCAGTGCGCTGTCGCGGGTGTCGAGGTTCAACTGCACCTTGCCAGTGGGGCCTTCCAGGCTCAAGCTGCGTGCTTTGTCATCGAGGCTCAGGTCGAAGCGTTGCGGCTGGCCTTGTACGTCGAACTTGGCGCTCATCTGCAGCGAGGTGAACAGTGCCGGGTCGAGCTTGGCCAGGGCCCCCAGTTGCAGGCGCGGTGGCTGTTCGGCGAGGCCATTGATGCTCGACTGGAACGCATTCGCCAAGGCACTCAGGCCCGTGAGCTCATTGGCGCTCAGGGTGCCTTCGCTGACCTCGGCGCTTACCGCCAGGCCGTTGTCGTCACTGGCCAGCAGCAGTTTGACAGTGGCGCCGGAGGCGGTGGTGAGGCTCAGGGTGACGCTGTTCTCCGGGTCTTGGCGCAGGCGCTGCTGTTGCAGCCTCAAGGCTTCGGAGCCAGGCTGGATACTGCCGTTGGCGGAGGCGAATACCGATTGCGAGATGTTCTGCCCGCCATTGCTCGCCAACTGGGTCAGCAAGGCTGCGCCCACCCCATGGAAACGTCCAGCGATACTCTTGGACTGCACGCCACCGAGCAGTGCCATGCTGACCCTGTCGTTGCCATCGTGCTCCCAGGCATAGCTTGCCTGGCCGTTCAGGGCCCCGCGGGACGAATAGGTCTGCGCGTTGGGAATGCGCGTGTCCTGGCCAAGCGTGACATTGCTGCTCGGCGAACTGGCATTAGCGCTGGCCTGGCCGCCGTTGCCGGCCTGGGCGGCCGGCGGCGGGGTGTAGGTTGGGGTGATGCGCAGCGCGGTGTTGATCGAGGTCATCACAGGCGTCCATGCGAATTGGGCGGTATCTCGTGCTATCGGCATCGCACCGCAAAGCTTGAGTGTGACAATCCTGTCTTTACGAGAACCCGACGACTGCATGGGGCACGTAAGGTGCTTCGAGTTGCGCCCGTTCGTCCTGGGTAAGCGTCAGCTCCAGTGCCGCCAGGGCATCTTCCAGATGTCCAGGGCGCGATGCGCCTAGGATTGGCGTGCTGACCGCAGGTTGTGCCAGTACCCATGCCAACGCCACCTGGGCCGGCGCGACACCACGCGCTGCGGCCACGGCGGCTACAGCCTCGACCACTTTGCGATCGGCATCGGCGGTGTGTGCGTACAGCCCCTTGCCGAACGCGTCAGCTTCGGCGCGCTCGCTGGTTTCATCCCATGGCCGGGTCAATCGACCACGGGCCAGCGGGCTCCATGGCATGACGCCAATGCCTTCGGCCTGGCACAGCGGCAGCATTTCGCGTTCTTCTTCGCGATACAGCAGGTTGACGTAGTTCTGCATGCTGACAAAACGCGTCCACCCATTGGCCTTGGCGGTGTGCAGCAGGGTCGCGAATTGCCAGGCAAACATCGACGAGGCACCGAGGTAGCGCACCTTGCCGGCCTTGACCAGGTCGTGCAGCGCTTCGAGGGTTTCTTCGATGGGGGTTTGGTAGTCGAAGCGGTGGATCTGGTAGAGGTCGATGTAGTCGGTGCCAAGCCGGCGCAGGGAGTTATCAGCTTCCTGCATGATCGCCTTGCGGCTTAGGCCCGCACCGTTTGGGCCGGCATGCATGCGTTGCTGCACCTTGGTGGCGATGACGATTTCTTCGCGGCGGGCGAAGTCCTTCAATGCCTTGCCGACAATTTCTTCGGAGGAGCCATCGGAGTAAACGTTCGCCGTGTCGAAGAAGTTGATACCGGCCTCTACCGCCTGGCGTATCAGCAGGCGGCTGGGTGCTTCGCTCAATGTCCAGCTGTGCAGGCCGCGGTTGGGCTCGCCGTAGGTCATGCAGCCCAGGCAAAGCCTGGACACTTCGAGGCCTGTGCGTCCAAGTGTGGTGTACTGCATCGTTATATTCCTCGGTCTTGAAGTAGGGCGGTTAAAGAAACAGGGAGGTAGGTTATGCTGCTTCATTGCGCCCGATAACTACGTGGTTTTGGAAAGCATATTCTCTGTGGGTGAAAGGATTGATGGACAAGCTCGAAGCCATGCAGATATTTGTTGAAGTGGTAGAGCGGGGCAAACTTTCTGCCGCCGCCGTGCACCTCAACATGCCGTTGCCGACACTAAGCCGTAAGCTGGCCGAGCTGGAAAGCCAGCTGGGTACGCGCCTGCTCGCGCGCAGCACGCGCAAGCTTGAACTGACCGATGCGGGGTTGAGTTATTTACAGGCTGCCAAGCAAGTTCTCGAACTGGTAGGTGATGCGGAACGAAGTGCCAAGGGTGAATACCTCATCCCTAAAGGCGACTTGCTAATGACGGCGCCATTGACCTTCGGCCGTATACAGTTATTGCCGATTATTAATGAATTCTTGAACAAACACCCGCAGGTGAATGTGAAGCTGGCCTTGTCGGATAGCCGCTTGGACATGATCTCCGACCATGTTGATATCGCGGTGCGAATAGGGTTATTGGCAAATAGCAATTTAATTGCCCGGCGTATCGGCGATATTCGTTGGGTGGTCGTTGCCAGCCCCGAGTTCCTCGACACCCATGGCGAGCCCCGCACGCCGGAAGAACTCTCCAGCCGCGCCTGCGTGGGTGTCGATCATCTGAACCTGTCGACGCAGTGGCGCTTTCGTCATCCGCAAACGGGTGCTGCATTCAATACGCCAATCAATGCGCGCTTTGCGCCCAGTACCGCAGAAGTGGGCGTCGATGCTGCCATCGCCGGGGTAGGGTTGACGCAAGTGCTGCACTACCAGGCGGCGGCCGCCATCAAGGCTGGGAAGCTGCGGGTGGTACTGGGTGCGTACGAGGCAGAACCGCTGCCGATATGGCTGGTTTACAAGGAGCACGCGCTGTTGCCGTTGAAGGTGCGTAGCTTCATCGATTTCGCGGTGCCTCGCTTGAAGCAGGCGATCGTGTTCGATTGAGTGTGTTTCTTCTCGCGCAAACGCAACGGCCCGCCATGAAGGCGGGCCGTTCGCTACAGCAGTGACGATCAGCGGCGGCGGAACAGCGGCAGCGGTTCGTCGGTGGCGGCCTGGTAGGTCACCGAGAAGTCCTTCAGGCTCTGCAGGGCGTCTTCCGGGCTCTTGTCGGCGCGAATGGCGAACGCATCGAAACCGCAGCGCGCCATGTAGAACAGCTGGTCGCGCAGCACATCGCCGATGGCGCGCAGCTCACCCTTGAACTGGTAGCGGTCGCGCAACAGGCGTGCGTTGGAGTAGCTGCGCCCGTCGGTGAAGGCCGGGAAGTTCAGGGCGATGACCTGGAACTGGCCGACGTCCTCGCCGATTTCCTCGGCCTCCTCGTCGCTGTCCAGCCATACGCCCAGGCCGCCGTCGCGGGCCTTGAGCACGTGGGCATGGTCGCGCCACAGGTGCAGCGGAACGATGTAGTCGTCGCAGTTGGTCAGCTCGTCGAGGGTCGTTTCTTTAGGCAGCAGGTGCCAGGTCTCGTCGACCAACTGGTTGTGCTTAATGATTCGCTGCATAGACGCGTTCCTTGAATGGGTCGATGCCGATGCGCTGGTAGGTGTCGATGAAACGCTCGTCCTCGGTACGTTGTTCGACGTACACGTTGATCAGCTTCTCGATCACGTCAGCCATGGCGTCCTGGGCGAACGATGGGCCGAGGATCTTGCCCAGGCTCGCATCGCGTGCAGCATTGCCACCCAGCGACACCTGGTAGAACTCCTCGCCCTTCTTGTCCACCCCGAGAATACCGATGTGGCCCACGTGGTGGTGACCGCAGGCGTTCATGCAGCCGGAGATGTTCAGGTCGAGCTCGCCGATGTCGAACAGGTAGTCCAGGTCGTCGAAGCGGCGCTGGATGGATTCGGCGATCGGGATCGACTTGGCGTTGGCCAGCGAGCAGAAGTCGCCGCCTGGGCAGCAGATGATGTCGGTCAACAGGCCGATGTTCGGGGTGGCGAAGCCCTGTTCGCGCAGCTCCAGCCACAGTGCGTGCAGTTGGCGCTGCTCGACGTCGGCGAGGATGATGTTCTGTTCGTGGGAGGTGCGCAGGTAGCCGAAGCTGTAGCGCTCGGCCAGGTCGGCGACGGCGTCGAGCTGCTTGTCGGTCAGGTCGCCCGGGGCGACGCCGGTGGGCTTGAGCGACAGGGTCACGGCCACGTAGCCCGGGCGCTTGTGGGCACGCACGTTACGTGAGCGCCAGCGGGCGAAGCCTGGGCTTTGCTGGTCCTGCTCGTTGTAGTCGAGGTTGTCCAGGGCCAGGTAGTCCGGGTCGACGAAGTGGCGGGCCACACGCTCGACTTCCGCTTCGGTCAGGGTGGTGCTGCCGCCACGCAGGTGGGCCATCTCGGCCTCGACCTTCTCGGCGAACACTTCCGGGGTGAGCGCCTTGACCAAAATCTTGATACGCGCCTTGTACTTGTTGTCACGGCGGCCGTAACGGTTGTACACGCGCAGGATCGCGTCCAGGTAGCTGAGCAGGTCTTGCCAGGGCAGGAACTCGTTGATGAACGCGCCGATCACCGGGGTGCGGCCCAGGCCGCCGCCGACCAGTACGCGGAAGCCCAGCTCGCCGGCTTCGTTGCGCACCGGCTCAAGGCCGATGTCGTGCACTTCGATGGCGGCGCGGTCGTCCTTCGAGCCGTTCACGGCGATCTTGAACTTGCGCGGCAGGTAGGCGAATTCCGGGTGGAAAGTGGTCCACTGGCGGACGATTTCGCACCAGGGGCGCGGGTCGACCAGTTCGTCGGCGGCGACACCGGCGAATTGGTCGGTGGTGACGTTGCGCAGGCAATTGCCGCTGGTCTGGATCGCGTGCATCTGCACGGTGGCCAGCTCAGCCAGGATCTCGGGGATGTCTTCCAGTGCCGGCCAGTTGTACTGCACGTTCTGGCGGGTACTGATGTGCGCATAGCCCTTGTCGTAGTCGCGGGCGATCTTGGCCAGCATGCGAACCTGCGTGGTGCTCAGCTGGCCATAGGGCACGGCCACGCGCAGCATCGGGGCGAAACGCTGGATGTAGAGGCCATTCTGCAGGCGCAGAGGGCGGAATTCTTCTTCGCTCAGCTCACCGGCCAGATAGCGGCGGGTCTGATCACGGAACTGCTTGACGCGGTCCTCGATGATCCGCTGATCGTACTCGTCGTATACGTACATAAAAGTCCTGTCTCAGGCTGCATGCAGCTAATCGCGCGCACGGCCGCGCACTCCGGGTCGGAGCCGGAGCACGATAGCAGGTTGGATTTATGCGCTAAAGTGATGTTTTTGCATATGAAAAGAACCATTTGGACTAAGTGAGATTGACTGCCATTTGCCCGCCCGGCGCGGGCTCGCGGCTATAATGGCAAGGTTTCGCTTCCCAAGGTGGATATGCATGTTCAAAGGCTTATGGAGCCTGTGCCTGGGCCTGTCGTGGGCAACGAGTGCGCAGGCCGCGTCGGTGGTGTTTCTCAACCCAGGGTTTTCCCACGAGGCATTCTGGGTCAGCTATTCGCGCTTCATGCAGGCTGCCGCCGACGACCTAGGCATGGAACTTCGCGTGACCTATGGCGAGCGTGATCCCGAGCGTGTGCTGGCCCAGGCGCGTGATGCGCTGGCCAGCAAGCCCGATTACCTGGTGCTGGTGAACGAGCAGTACGTGGCCCCAGAAGTCATACGCCTGTCGCGTGACAGCGGTGTGAAGCTGTTCCTGGTCAACAACGGCCTGACCGAGAGTCAGGCGCGAACCATCGAGGCGCACCCGCAAACCTACGGCCCGGTGCTGGGCACTTTCGTCTCCAATGATGAGGAGGCCGGCTACCGCATGCTGCGTGAGCTGGTAAAGCAACTGCCGCCGTCCAATGAGCCGGTGGAATTGCTGGCCTTCACCGGGGTCGCCACCACGCCTGCCTCGCAACTGCGTGAACAGGGCATGCGCCGGGCCTTGGCCGATGTTCCCCAGGTGCGTCTGCGCCAGGTGGTGTATGGCGGCTGGAGCCGCCAGCGGGCGTTCGAGCAGGCACAGGTTTTGATCAAGCGCTACCCCAAGGTGCAGCTGGTCTGGTCGGCCAATGACGAGATGGCCCTTGGCGCCATGCAGGCCTTCCAGGAGGCCGGGCGGGTGCCAGGACGCGATGTGCTGTTCAGTGCCATCAACAATTCCCCTGAAGCCCTGCGTGCGCGCATCGACGGGCGCCTGAGCGTGCTGATGGCCGGGCATTTCACTCTCGGTGGCTGGGCCATGGTGATGCTGCACGACGATGCCCTTGGCTTGCCAGCCAGTCGAGAGGGTCAGCACCTGCACCGCCTGCCGGTGTTGCAACTGATCGATCAGGCGAAAGCGCAGCGTTGGTTGATGTTGTCCGAGCAGGACGGCTATGGCGTCGATTTCGGGCGCTACAGCGCAGAGGGGCGGCCAGCGGGCTACCGATACCCATTCCTCACGTCACCCGTCGAATATTGAAAGACCTTGCTTGAGCAAAGGGCATTGCTGGACTTAACTGCTGCCTGTGAAGTGCATTCCCATAATCACTACAAGAGGCAATGCAATGGGAAACCCCACCAAGCTCCGCAAGCCTGACAGCAGTGTCGATGCCTGGGCAATTCTCTGCCTTATCGTCCTGGTCGTCGTGACCGCCGTGTATTGGGTCAGCCACCAGTAGCACTTTTTTAGACCGTGTGATGCAACCAGAGCCGCCCGCGCAAGGGATTTGCGCGGGCGGGTTGCGTTTTGGGGGCGGGTCAGCGGGCGGTGAGGTACATCGCCAGTTGCACCAGTCCGATCAGCACCAGGATGAACACCAGGGTGAACAGGGTGCCGAGCACGATGAAGTGGCTGGCCTTGCCGTGGGTGAAGTCGCGGGCGCGGTTCTTGCCGCTCTGCACGCCAAAGGCAGCGGCGAGGACACTGTGCAGCATCTGCCAGAAGGTGGGCGGTTTACCTTGGCTGGAATCGTCCATGAGTGGCTCCCGAGGGTTTCAGAGGCGATCAGGGACAGTGTAGACAGTGGCGGCCCCGCGGTGGGGCCGCCGCTGTTTCAGCCTTCGTACCCCAGGTTCGGCGCCAGCCAACGCTCGGTCACGCCAAGCTCCTGGCCCTTGCGCGCGCTGTACTGCTCGACCTGGTCCTTGTCCACCTTGCCCACGGCGAAGTACTGGGCCTGCGGGTGGGCGAAGTACCAGCCGCTGACCGCCGCCGCCGGGAACATGGCGAAGTGTTCGGTGAGGAACACGCCGCTCTGGCCAGTCTCGCCGATGGCGGTGCCGTCGAGCAGGCGGAACAGCGTGGCCTTCTCGGTGTGGTCCGGGCAGGCTGGGTAGCCGGGGGCAGGGCGGATACCGCTGTACTGCTCCTTGATCAAGGCTTCGTTGTCCAGCTGCTCGTCACGGGCATAGCCCCAGTACTGTTTGCGCACCTGCTCGTGCAGCCATTCGGCGCAGGCTTCGGCCAGACGGTCGGCCAGGGCCTTGACCATGATCGAGCTGTAGTCGTCGCCCTTGTCCTGGTAGGCCTTGGCCACTTCCTCGGCGCCGATCCCGGCGGTGGTGATGAAGCCGCCGACATAGTCGGTCACGCCGCTGTCCTTCGGTGCGACGAAGTCGGCCAGCGACCAGTTCGGCTTGCCATCGGGCTTGATGGTCTGCTGGCGCAGGTGGTGCAGGGTGGCCAGGGTGTCGCCGTTATTGCCGTACACCTCGATATCGTCGTGGGCCACCTGGTTGGCGGGCCAGAAGCCGAACACGGCGCGGGCGCTGATGAGCTTCTCGTTTATCAGCTTGTCGAGCATTTCGCGGGCGTCTTTATACAGCGCCGTGGCGGCCTCGCCGACCACGTCATCGGTGAGGATGCGCGGGAACTTGCCGGCCAGGTCCCAGGAAATGAAGAACGGCGTCCAGTCGATGTATTCGGCCAGCACGCGCAGGTCGATGTCCTCGAGCACCTTGATGCCGGTGAAGGAGGGCACCGCTGGCGTATAGCCGGCCCAGTCGTACTGTGGCTTGGCGGCGATGGCCTGGGCGTAGCTCAGGCGCTCGGTGCGGGCGCTGCGGTTGGCGGTGCGCTCGCGCACTTCCACGTACTCCTGGCGGGTCTTCTCGACGAAGCCCGGCTTGAGTTCCCTGGACAGCAGCTGGGTGGCCACGCCCACGGCGCGCGAGGCGTCGGTGACGTAGACCACCGCGTCGTTGGAATACTTGGGCTCGATCTTCACCGCCGTGTGCGCCTTGGAGGTGGTGGCGCCGCCGATCATCAGCGGCAGCTCGAAGCCTTGGCGCTGCATCTCGCGGGCGACATGCACCATCTCGTCCAGCGACGGGGTGATCAGGCCCGACAGGCCGATGATGTCGCACTTCTCGTCACGGGCCGTTTGCAGGATCTTCTCCGCCGGCACCATCACGCCCATGTCGACGATGTCGTAGCCATTGCAACCCAGCACCACGCCAACGATGTTCTTGCCGATGTCGTGCACGTCGCCCTTGACCGTGGCCATGAGAATCTTGCCCTTGGCCTCGGGCTTGTCGCCTTTCTCGGCTTCGATGAACGGGATCAGGTGGGCCACGGCCTGCTTCATCACGCGGGCCGACTTGACCACTTGGGGCAGGAACATCTTGCCGGCGCCGAACAGGTCGCCGACCACGTTCATGCCGTTCATCAGCGGGCCTTCGATGACCTCGATGGGGCGCGCGCACTGCTGGCGGCATTCTTCGGTGTCTTCGACGATGTGCGCGGTGATGCCCTTGACCAGCGCATGTTCCAGGCGCTTGGCCACTGGCATGGCGCGCCAGGCTTCGTCCTCGACTTCCTTGGTAGCGCCGCCGCCCTTGTATTCGTCGGCGATCGCCAGCAGGGCATCGGTGCCTTCCGGGGTGCGGTTGAGCACCACGTCCTCGACCCGGTCACGCAGCGCAGCGGGGATCTCGTCGTAGATCTCCAGCTGGCCGGCGTTGACGATACCCATGGTCAGGCCGTTGCGGATGGCGTGGAACAGGAACACCGAGTGAATCGCCTCGCGCACCGGGTTGTTGCCGCGGAACGAGAACGACACGTTGGACACCCCGCCTGAGCTCAAGGCGTGCGGCAGGTGGTCGCGGATGTAGGCGCAGGCCTCGATGAAGTCGACGGCGTAGTTGTTGTGTTCCTCGATGCCGGTGGCCACGGCGAAGATGTTCGGGTCGAAGATGATGTCTTCCGGTGGGAAGCCCACTTCGTTGACCAGGATGTCGTAGCTGCGCTGGCAGATTTCCTTCTTGCGCGCGGCAGTGTCGGCCTGGCCGACCTCGTCGAAGGCCATCACCACCACGGCGGCGCCATAGCGCTTGCACAGGCGGGCGTGGTGCTTGAACTGCTCGACGCCTTCCTTCATGGAGATGGAGTTGACGATGCCCTTGCCCTGGATGCACTTGAGGCCCGCCTCGATCACTTCCCACTTGGAGGAGTCGATCATGATCGGCACCCGGGAAATGTCCGGCTCGCCGGCAATCAGGTTGAGGAAGCGGACCATGGCCGCCTGGGAATCGAGCATCCCTTCGTCCATGTTGATGTCGATCACCTGGGCGCCGGCCTCGACCTGCTGCAAGGCCACTTCCAGGGCCTCGGTGTAGTTCTCCTCGCGGATCAGTCGGGCGAACTTGGCGGAGCCGGTGATGTTGGTGCGCTCGCCGACGTTGACGAACAGCGACTGGCGATCGATGGTGAACGGCTCCAGGCCCGACAGGCGGCAGGCCTTGGGAATGTCCGGGATGGCACGAGGTTTGTACTTGGCCACGGCCTCGGCGATGGCCTTGATGTGCGGCGGGGTGGTGCCGCAGCAGCCGCCGATGATGTTGAGGAAGCCGCTGGCGGCGAACTCCTCGACCACCGCGGCCATTTCTGCCGGGGTTTCGTCGTATTCGCCGAAGGCGTTGGGCAGGCCGGCGTTGGGGTGCGCGGAAACGTGCGTATCGGCCTTGGTCGACAGCTCTTCCAGGTAGGGGCGCAGGTCCTTGGCGCCCAGGGCGCAGTTCAGGCCCACCGAGATCGGCTTGGCGTGGCGTATCGAGTTCCAGAACGCTTCGGTGGTCTGGCCCGACAGGGTACGGCCGGAAGCGTCGGTGATGGTGCCGGAGATCATGATCGGCAGCTCGACGGCGTCTTCTTCGAACACCTGCTGCACAGCGAAGATCGCCGCCTTGGCGTTCAGGGTGTCGAAGATGGTCTCGATCAGGATCAGGTCGGCGCCGCCCTCGATCAGGCCACGGGTGGCCTCGATGTAGTTCACCACCAATTCATCGAAGGTGACGTTGCGATAGCCGGGGTCGTTGACGTCCGGGGAAATCGAGCAGGTGCGGCTGGTCGGGCCGAGCACGCCGGCGACGAAGCGTGGCTTGTCGGGGGTTTCCAGGGTCTTGGCGTCGGCCACCCGGCGGGCGATGCGCGCGCCCTCGACGTTCAGCTCGTACACCAGCGACTCCATGCCGTAGTCGGCCTGGGAAATCTGCGTGGCGTTGAAGGTGTTGGTTTCCAGGATGTCGGCACCGGCATCCAGGTAGGCTTTCTCGATGGCGGCGATGATGTCCGGCTGGGACAGCAGCAGCAGGTCGTTGTTGCCTTTCACGTCGCTTGGCCAATCGGCGAAGCGCGTGCCACGATAGTCGTGTTCCTCAAGACGGTAGCCCTGGATCATAGTGCCCATGCCGCCGTCGAGGATCAGGATGCGCTCCTTGAGGGCATGCTGGAGTGCTTGGAGACGAGCGCTGCGGTCGGACATAGGAACTACCTGGTCTGGCGAATATCGGAAGGTGCGGAATAATAACAAAGCTGCGCGGTTTTTAGACGTGTCGGCCAAACGCATGAATTTCATTCATGTTGCCCGAACCGAAGGACAGGTAGGCAAATCGTGACAGCTTTCAGGAACCAGGACATTCGGCACATGGTGCAGCGTTTTATTGCCGGCGCATTTGCGCTACTCATCGGCGGCGTGGCGTTCGCGCAGGCCCCTCTATCGAGCCCGACGATTTCCTACACCCGGGACATCCAGCCGATCTTCACCCAGAAGTGCGTGGCCTGCCACGCCTGTAACGACGCTGCCTGCCAGCTCAACCTGGGCAGTGCCGAGGGCGTCGAGCGCGGTGCCTCGAAGGTACCGGTGTACCAGGGCGAGCGCAGCCAGGCGGTACCCACCACGCGGCTGTTCTACGACGCCCAGGGCGAAGAGGCCTGGCGCAAGAAGGGCTTCTATTCGGTGCTGGACACCCAGGGCGGCCAGGCCGCGCTGATGGCGCGCATGCTCGAGCTGGGCCACAAGACGCCGCTCACGCCCAATGCCAAGTTGCCCGAGGAAATCGTCCTGGGCCTGAACCGCACCAATATGTGCCCCTTGCCCCAAGAGTTCGAGGCCTACGCCGGTGCCCATCCCAAGGAGGGCATGCCGCTCGCGGTGACCGGGCTGACCGACCAGGAGTACCAGACCCTGCAGCGCTGGCTGGCAGCCGGTGCGCCGGTGGATCAGCAGGCGCTCCAGCCGAGTGTGAACGAGGCCCGACAGATCGCCGAATGGGAAGAACTGCTCAACCGCCCGGGCTCAACCGAAGCCCTGGTCGGCCGCTGGCTGTACGAGCACCTGTTCCTGGCCCACATCTATTTCGTCGGCGGCGAGCAGGGCCACTTCTTTCAGTGGGTGCGCTCACGTACGCCCAGTGGCCAGCCGGTGGACGTGATCGCCACGCGCCGTCCCAACGACCCACCAGGCACCGATTTCTACTACCGACTGGTGCCGGTGCAGGGCGTGATCGTGCACAAGACCCACATCACCTACCCGATGGGCCCGCAGAAGCTCAAGCGGGTCAAGCAGCTGTTCTACAGCGGCGACTGGCACGCCACCTCGCTGCCGGGCTATGGCCCGCGCCACCGCTCCAACCCCTTCGAAACCTTCGAGGCGATTCCGGCCGTGGCGCGCTACCAGTTCATGCTGGATAACGCCGAGTATTTCGTGCGCACCTTCATTCGCGGCCCGGTGTGCCGCGGGCAGATTGCCACCGATGTGATCCGCGACAACTTCTGGGCACTGTTCCAGGAGCCTGCGTTTGATCGCTACGTCACCGATGCCCGCTACCGCAGCGAAGCCACGCCGCTGTTGGCGATGCCGGGGCAGATCGACGACGTGGGCAGCGTGTTGAGCCTGTGGCACGCCTACCGCGACAAGCGCAATGACTACGAGGAGCTGCGCCGCGAGGCCTACGCCGAAATGCCGCCGCCGAACTGGTCGACCCTGTGGGCGGGTAACGACAACGCCTTGCTCAGCATCTTCCGCCACTTCGACAGCGCCTCGGTGACCAAGGGCCTGATCGGCGATGTACCGCTGACCACCTGGCTGTTCGACTATCCACTGTTCGAACGCACCTATTACCAGCTGGCGGTGAATTTCGACGTGTTCGGCAACCTGTCGCACCAGTTGCAGACGCGCCTGTACTTCGACCTGATCCGCAATGGCGCCGAGGTCAACTTCCTGCGCCTGATGCCCGCCGACAAGCGCGGCGACATCCTCAGCGACTGGTACCAGAACAGCGGCAAGGTGAAGATGTGGCTCGACTACACCGACATCGACACCAGTACCCCCAGCGGCCTGGCCTTGAGCGAGCACAACCCGCGTCGCGACTTTGGCCTGAAGCTGCTGCAGCGTACCGGCAGCCTCAACGCCACGCCCGACCCGATCAACCGTTGCACCGGCGCCTATTGCTCGCGCCCGGAGATGACGCCGCAGTTCCGTGAGGTCGAGCAGAGCTTGAGCCGGCTGGTGTCGCGCCCAGCGGCGGGGCTGAAGGTGATCGGGCAGTTGCCCGAGGCGACCATGCTGCGCATCGAGGGGCAGGGCGGCCAGCGCCAGGTCTACAGCCTGCTGCGCAACCGCGCCCACAGCAACGTGGCGTTCCTGCTCGGCGAGGCCTACCGCTACCAGCCTGGGCTGGACACCCTGACCCTGGTGCCGGGGGTGCTCAGCAGCTACCCGAACTTCATGTTCAATATTCCAGTGGGCGACGTGCCGGAATTCGTCGAAGACATGGAGGCAGCGCGTGACGATACTGCCAAGTTCGAACGCATCGTCGAGCGTTGGGGCGTGCGTCGCAGCCACCCCGACTTCTGGCGCTATTTCCATGACCTGAACAACTACATCAAGGAAACCCAGCCGGTGGAGGCCGGGGTGCTGGACATGAACCGCTACGAGAACCTCTGATCGATTGCCGGGGAAGGCGCCTGACCTTTCCCGGCATCCTGCGGTCGGACCTGTGGGTGGCCTTTGGGCCTGAATGCACCCCGGACCGCAGGACAAACCATGCTGTATTCGCTTCAAGCACTTCGGGCATTCGCTGCCTGGCTGGTGGTATGCCACCACTTCATGCAGATCTTCTTCGACTTCAACGCCTCAGGCCCCATCGGCCGCTTGCTTTCCGACCGAGGCGCCGTAGGCGTCGACATCTTCTTCGTGATCAGCGGCCTGGTGATCTACCTCTCCACCCGCGACAAGGACATCGCCCCGGGCCAGTTCCTGCTCAACCGCGCACTGCGCATCGTACCGGCGTACTGGTTCTACACCCTGGCGATGGCCTTGCTGTTGCTGGTGGCCAGTCGCTGGATGCCGCACCAGGTGTTCGAGTGGCAACACCTGCTGCTGTCGCTGCTCTTCGTGCCCGCGGAAAACCCCGGCGGCTATGGCCTGTACCCAACCCTGAACGTGGGCTGGACGCTGAATTTCGAGATGTTCTTCTACTTGTTGTTCGGCCTGGCCTTCCTGGTTCGCCAACGCCACCACCTGCTGTTGGTGACTGCCGCGCTGCTGCTGGTGAGCGAGGTGCTGGGGCGCCTGGGCGTGCTCAGCCGCTTTTACAACAACGGCATCATCTACGAGTTCCTGCTCGGCATCGGCCTGGGCGTGCTGTATCGGCGAGGGCTGGTGCGCGAGGGCTTGTGGCTGCCCTTGGCGTTGCTGGGCGTGGCGGGGTACGCGCTGTACCACCTGGACGCTTCCCTGCGCCTGCTGCACTGGGGCCTGCCCAGCGCCATGGTGGTGCTGGCGTTCATCGCGCTGGAGCCCTATTTCCGGGGCAACCGGGTGCTCAAGGCCCTGGGCGACTGCTCCTATTCGGTGTACCTGATTCACGTGCTGGTGCTGTATGCCGGCTGGTTCCTCAGCCAGCGCCTGCACCTGAACCCCTACCTGGTGTTCGCCTTCTGCGTACCGTCAATCGGACTAATGTCGTGGTTCAGCTACCAGTGGCTCGAACGTGGCCTGTACCGGCGCATGCAGGGCTGGCTACAGGCGCGAGCGGAGCAGGGCGGGGGCTTGGTGCTTTCCCGAGTCAAATACTAGGACTTTGTTCGAGGCCTGGCTTGGCGTACACTTGCCGACAAGTCTGTGAGGAACTTCCATGAGCGCTATAACCATTACCGATGCCGCCCATGATTACCTGGCCGATCTGCTCTCCAAGCAGAACACGCCTGGGATTGGCATCCGCATTTTCATCACCCAGCCGGGCACCCAGTACGCCGAAACCTGTATCGCGTATTGCAAGCCGGGCGAAGAAAAGCCCGACGACGAGCCGGTAGGCCTGAAGAGCTTCACCGCCTACCTGGACGCCGTCAGCGTGCCCTTCCTGGAGGACGCGCTGGTCGACTACGCCACCGACCGCATGGGCGGCCAGCTGACCATCAAAGCACCCAACGCGAAGGTGCCGATGGTCAACGAAGACAGCCCGATCAACGAGCGCATCAACTACTACCTGCAAACCGAGATCAACCCGGGGCTGGCCAGCCACGGCGGCCAGGTGAGCCTGGTCGATGTGGTCGACGACGGCATCGCCGTGCTCCAGTTCGGCGGTGGTTGCCAGGGCTGCGGCCAGGCCGACGTGACCCTCAAGGATGGCATCGAGCGCACCCTGCTCGAGCGTATTCCCGAGCTCAAGGGCGTGCGCGACGTGACCGACCACACCCAGAAAGAAAACGCCTACTACTGATAGGCCCTGTCGCGGGGCAAGTCGAGTCGCCAGCGTAGCGACCCGGCTTGCCCCGCGATTGCGTTCGCCTCACTTAACATTACTGAACAAGGACGCTCGGTATGCGCCTCTCGCTTCCTACTCTTTTTGCCCTGTTATTCTGCGGCCAAGCGCTGGCCGCCTATGCGCCCCCGGACACCAGCGAGGCCGACTATCGCCAGGCGGTGGCCCGGCTCGATGTGGTCGAACCACAGCTGATGCAGATGGTAAAGAGCATGGTCGACGGCACCCCATCCCAGGAATTGGAACCGCGCCTGAGCCAGTTGCGTGGCGAATGGACGCCGGCGCTGGAGCAGTTGCAGCGTGCGGCAGACGCAGGCCACGCGGTGGCCCAGTACCGCATGGCGCTGTACCTGTTCGTCTACCAGCCGGACGCCGCTGTGCTCGACGACCCTACCCAGTGCGGCCTGCTGGTGAAAAGCCTTGAGCAGGGCTTCGCGCCAGCGGCGACACGCATTGCCAACCAATGCATTGGCTACGTCGACGGCCCCGCCTATGCGCCGGCCCTGAACAAGGCCCTGGCCGACTTCTCCCAGTTCAGCAGCTATTACCCACAGCCTGCGGTGTCGTTGGAGTGCATGAAGCCGGACCCACAGGGCTACCAACTGCAATGGGGCGATGCCCAGGCCTACCAAGCCGAGCTTTACCGCGTCATGGGGGCCAGCAACAGCCGCCGTAGCCCGCTGCGACGCGAATATTGGCAAAAGGCCGTTGAAACGAACGGTTGCCCGTCGGTTGCCAAGCGCCTTGACACGATGCCGGGCTGATCGGCGCTAATAGCAACAAACTGTTACTGTTTCAAGCCCTGCGACAACAGGCCGCAGCCCGTAAATCAAGGGCTTGCGGCGGATCACGCCTTGGTCGGGTGGATGGTCAACAGGTGTCATGCCAGAATGCGCCGGTTTTTCGTTCGGCCCTGCCCGAGGGCCGGCACCTTCCCTGTAAAGGATGGTTCCATGACTGATCTACTGACCCGGCGCGCGGTCGTCGCCGGGATGGGCGTGCTAGGCCTCGGCCTGCTGGCTGGGTGCAACCCGGCCCGAGGGCTGGACTTCAAGCACGGCAAGAACATGAGCAACGAGATCCTTGGGCGTTCCTTCCGCTTGAAGGACCCGCAAGGCAACGTGCGCACCCTGTCGAGCTTCTATGGCTCGATGCCGATGATCTTCTTCGGCTTCACCCAGTGCCCGGCCATTTGCCCGACCACCCTGGCGCGTGCGGCGCAGATCCGCAAGATGCTCAAGGGCCGTGACCGCGACCTGTTCCAGGTGGTGTTCATCACCCTGGACCCTGAGCGCGATACCCCTGAAGTGCTCGATGCCTACGTAAAGGCCTTCGACCCGTCGTTCGTCGCGCTCACCGGTACCCTCGAGGAAATCGACGAGGTGGCCCGGGAGTACAAGGTGTTCTACGAGAAGGTGCCGACTGGCGACACCTACACCATCTCCCATTCGTCCACCAGCTACGTCTACGACACCCGCAGCACCCTGCGCCTGAGCCTGGGGCATTCGCTGAACGCCAAGGAATGCGCCGAAGACCTGCTCACCCTGATGGAGATTTGCTAATGGCAATGTCGATGCAACCGATCAAGCGCGGCCTGGCCGCCCTGGCGCTGCTGGGCCTGGCCCTGCCGGCCCTGGCCGAGACCACCGTCAGCGATGCCTGGGTGCGCGCCAGCGTGCCGCACCAGCAGTCCACCGGTGCCTTCATGACCCTCACTGCCAGTAGCGACAGTAAGCTGGTGGGCGTGGCTTCGCCGGTGGCCAAGACTGTGCAGGTGCACGAGATGACCATGAATGGCGACGTGATGGGCATGCGCGAAGTGAAGGCCGTCGCGTTGCCGGCGGGCAAGCCGGTAACCCTGGACCCGAACGGGTACCACGTGATGCTGATGGGCTTGCACGAGCAAGTGAAGGAGGGGCAGCAAGTGCCCCTGACCTTGACCATCGAAGATGCCAAGGGCCAGAAGCAAACGCTAGAGGTGCAGGCGCAGGTCAAGCCGCTGACCGCCGAGATGGGCGGCGGGCATGACCATTCGCACATGAAGCACTGACCTGAACCAACACTGGGGCCGCGAAAGCGGCCCTAGTCGTTTCAGCCTCGGAAGCGTGGCAGAGGACGGTCGATGGTCAGTGAGGTCAAGGTCTTGCGCACTTGAGCTTCATCGGCCTCCAGGGCCTTGAGGCTTGCGCGGATCTTGCCGGCGGCGGGTACGTCGCCTTGCCGGTCTATCCAATCGGCGATTTCCTTGCAGGCGCTGCTCAAGCAGGCTTGGCGCTGGTTCATTAGCGAAATAAGGGTGGTGAGCTCTCGTTCGGACATGGCAGAGTCCTCCGTTCGACCTCATCAGTGTAGCAGTCATGTAGGAATTGGCTGCGGCAGGCCCGATTGGCAATCGCCTTGTGAGGCACATTCACGGATAGCGCCTGCGGTGTGTTGTCCGCTATCAGTATTGCCACCCTGGTGCCTGGCCGGGTCAGTGCACGGGTGGCTTTCGATGGCCGCGAAGTGATCCGCGATGCGGCACGCAGCGTGGGCAAGCTGCGCCTCGACAATGCCCCGCTGTTCGCGGTGATCTGCTGCACCACGCTGTGCGCAATGTTCGCCACCTCGGTGATTCGTTTCATTCTGCCGGCCTCGGTGCTCGAGCACTTCGGCTCGGAAGCGGCGGTGGGCTACGTGTTTTCCTTGCTGGCCGCCGGCACGGTGCTCGGCGGCATGCTGTACACGCGCTTCAACAGGCAGACCACTGCAAACCTGGTTCTGCGCTACTGGACGCTCTATGGCGCAATGTTCTTTACCGCAGCGGTGGCCTTGGAATTCAACAGTTGGGTGTTCCTGGCGATCTTGTTCGCGGTCGGCTTCGTCGGCGCGTTCGTCGACATTGCCATCGTGACCAATATCCAGTGCCTGTCGGATGACCGCGAGGTGGGTCGCAACTTTTCCTTGTACTACTTCACGGCAGTGATCGGCGATGCACTCTCGGGCCTGGTCGCAAGCCTGGTGTTCGTGTTGGTGGGGCCGGCGACCTTCATCTGGATGACCTTGATGCTGTTTGTCGCACCCTTGCGCTGGAATTTGAAAAGGTCCGCCGACAATACCCGCAACCGTGCGTAGCTTGGCCTGAGGTTATGAGGTCGTTGTGAACTGGCAAGCCTGTCGATAGGCGCCGGGCGTTACGCCATAGGCCTGCTTGAACTGGCGGTTCAGGTGGCTCTGGTCAGCAAAACCGAGGGTGAAGGCCACTTCCAGCGCGGGCAGGCCACTCTTGAGCAGTTCTCGCGCGCGCACCAGTCGGCGTTGTTTGAGCCAGGCATGGGGCGGCAGCCCGGTGGCCTGGCGGAATACCCGGGCGAAGTGGAAGGGTGAAAGATTCACGGCAGCCGCCAACGCCTCAAGTGAAGGCGGGGCGGCCAGTTGGCTTTCCAGCAGCTCGCGGGCGCGGGCCACGGCCAAGGGTTCGTTGCCCGGCGCACGGACGTCCGCGCCCTGGCCGTGGCGTTGCACCAGCGCCAGAATGGCATGGCGCCAGGCGGTTTGTTGCTCCAGCGCGCTGGCGCCGCCTTCGGACAACTGGTGCAACTGGCTGAAGGTAGCAGCCAGGGTCGGGTCCTGGATCACGCTTTGGTTGAAGTAAGGCAGGCCATTGCGCGTGAGCTCCAGTTCATCCAGTACCCCGGTAATACGTTCATGGTCAGGGTAGAAGGCGCGGTAGCGCCAACCCGCCTCATGGGCCGTGGCGCCGGTGTGCAGTTCGTCGGGGTTGATCATCACCATGCTGCCGACCGGCGCCAGGTGCTCGCTGCCGCGGTGCCAGAAGCGCTGGGCACCGGACTCGATCACCGTGAACACGTAGCCCTCGTGCACATGCGGGGCGAAGCGCTGCTGGATATAGCGCGCATGGAGCATTTCCACGTCGCCCAGGGCGGGCGCCTGCCAGAGGTGGGTCTGCTCGCGCAGGGGCGTGTTCATGCCAGCCAGCTGCGCAGGAGGAAAAAGATCAACATACTCACCAGCATGCTCAGCAACACACTGCGGGTCAACAGCACCAGGCCGATGGCCACCAGTGAGGCGAGCAGGTAGGGGTTGAGCGGGTCGAGGTTCAACTGGTGCTCGGGCAGGAAGATGATCGGCCCGCAGATTGCCGTGAGCATGCCCGGTACGGCAAAGCCCAGGAGCTGCCGGGCATTGGAGCTAAGGCGCAGGGGCAGGCGTGGCTCGATGAAGGCATAGCGGTTGAGGAACACCACCAGGCCCATGCCGATGATCACCCACCAGGTCATGAGCGACCTCCCGAGCACTTCTGGCAAACGAAACCCGCTGTCATGCCCAGCAGGCCGGCCAGTACCAATGCGGTTTCCCAGCGCCAGTGGCTGAACAGCACCGAGCAGAACAGCGACACCGCCACGCACACCAAGGTCGGCACGTTGCGCACCAGCGGGGTGATCAGCGCGATGAACGTGGCGACGATGGAGAAATCCAGGCCCAGTTGGTCAAGGTGCGGAATGTTCTGCCCGAGCACGATGCCGGCCAGGGTGAACAGGTTCCAGGCTACATAGAACGTCAGGCCCACGCCCAGGGCGTACCAGCGGTTGAAACGCTGCTGGTCGTGGTGGCTGGTCATGGCGAACAGCTCATCGGTCAGCAAAAAGCCCAGGCCCAGCCGCCAGCGGGTCGGCAGGCTCGATAGTTGCGGGCGCATGGACAGGCCGTAGAGCAGGTGCTGGGAGGTCAGCAGCAAGGTGGTCAGGAGGATCGAAAGCAGGCTGGCCCCCCCTTTTAGCATGCCGATCGCCACCAGCTGCGCGGCACCGGCGAAGACGATGGCCGATAGTCCCTGGCCTTGCCAGGCGCTGAGGTTGGCCTCGATGGCCATGGAACCGGCGAGCAGCCCCCAGGGGGCAACAGCCAGCGACAGCGGAAGGATTGCCAGGGTGCCTTGCAGGAAGGCCTGGCGGACGAGGGGGGGGCTGCTGGACATGGTGGCTACGACGAATCGACAAGGGCAGCCAGCATGCCAGAGCGGGTGGGATGCTGGCTTGAACGATCTTGCTGGTTTGCCCTGCGTTACACCGCCAGTGCTCAGCGGCTGCTGGTCAGCCGTTGCTGGGCCGCTGCGCAGCCGTTGATTTCCACCGCCTTCTGCAACAGCGCCTGGCGCCGTTGCGGGTCGAGTTCGCTGAGCAGGCGATAGACCTCGGCCTGGTAGTCGCGCTGGCGCCCCCATTGCATTTCCAGGCCCTGTGGCTGCGAGCGGTTGCAGGCCAGGCGCGTGGCCGGCTGCGGGTAGTAGGGCGCGTACAGGGTGGCCATGCCAGGAAGGGCTTCCATCGCCTCGCGGTAGGCGGTGCTGCTGCTGTAGGTCGGGCACCAGTTGGCAATCGCGGTGGCCGGCGGGGCGAAGCCCTGCTTGAGGCTGGCTTCGAGCAGCGGACAGGCGGCCTCGGCGATCTTCCCGGCGGGCAGGTAGGTCATGTAGTAGAGCGCCAGGCGGTACTGGGCCACGGGGTGGCCAAGTGCTACTGATTTTTCCAGCAGCGCCACGGCGGTAGGCAGGGTGCGCGCCATGGCCTGGCCTTGACGGCTCAGCTCAGGGTCGCTGTCGGCGGCGGTGCGCAATGGGCTGGCGCTGTCGTCTTCGATGTCGGCCTGCTCCAGCAGGGGCAGGGCTTGGCGGTAGAGCAGGTCGGCATGAGGGTCGATCCGCACGTCCAGGGCCTGGGCGGCGAAGGGCGCGAGGGCGGCGAGCAGGCTTGGCAGCCAGCAGGCACGTCTCACAGGCGAGCCTCGCCGAACGGCCGGGCGAAGGCTGCGGCCAAAGGCGTAACGGCGGCTTGGATGTTCATGTCGGATACGCGGTGCCTCAAGCGGATCGAAAGCGTTGGGGCGCTATTCTAGCCACCGATGGGCGTTTGCCGAAAGACCGTTGCTCGGATGTCAGACGAGCTTGATGGGGGTGACCTTGCGGCTGGCGTACTTTTCCTGGGCCAGGCCGAGCTTGGCGGTGATGACCTTGGCCAGGGCATTGTTGCCCAGGTCGTTGAAATGCAGGCGGTCTACGAACAGGTTTTCACCGAACACCGGTGAGCTGCTGAGCATGCCGTTCATGTCGTAGCAGGGCACGGTGTCGGCCTGGTGCTTGATGCGCCGGAAGAAAGTGGCATGCAGCTGGCTGTCGAAGACCCCGGCCAGCAGCGCATCGAAGTGCGAGGGTTGCTGCTCCAGTGCCGAGAGCATCGACAGCTCGCCTGCCGGTACCTGTTCCCGGCACCAGGGGAGCAAGGGCTGGAGGATGAAGGTCAGGGTGGTGTGGCTGTCGGCCAGGAAGCGCTCCCAATGGCGCAGGGTACGGCCGATCATGTCGGCAGCCTGCGCCAGGCGTTTTTCCGGTGATGACAGCGTGATAGTACTGGGGCACGGCTCGAGACGCCGAGGCGCCAGTGCCCGACCCAGGCGTTGCCAGAGCGACGCGTGGGGTGGCTGGCCACATGCTTGCAGGCCTTCAGTGAAACGATTCAGGTAATCCTGATAGGGCTTTGCCGATGCCATCGGCTGGCCATCCGCGAGGATCTCGCCGAGGGCTTCGTGGGCCAGGGTATTGAGCCCGCTCAGCACCACCACGTGGCCGACCTGGCCCAGGCGGTGCTGGTGGCTGAGGAACATCAGCAGCTCCTGCGCAGCGTTCAGGCCGCAGCCACCCAGGTTCAGCCACACCTCGCCGGTCAGCATCGACAGGTAGGACGCAACCGTATGTTCATCGGAGCTGGCGCCGATGCCCAGCGCGGTGGAGCCGCCGACCAGCAGGTTGACGCGAGGTGCGCCACCGCGTTCGCCCACCGAGAAGCGCTTGCCGGCCAGATGGCTGTAGCGCAGGCCCAGGGTGTCGGTGTTGATGGTGCTCGAACGATAGCCGCGTTCATGCACATAGAGCGTCTGCGGCGCGCGACGGCTGCCCAGCGAGAGAAAGCGCTGGTAGTCCACGGGCAAGGGAAGGGGGCGGCCCGCAAGGGTGTCGTCGATCGCGTTCATAGGCGCTCCTTGCTTGGTGGGTGCGGGCTCAGGCAGCCAGTTCCCTGAAGTTGTATGCCAGGCCACCGAGGGCGATCAGCAGCAGGGCAACGCCCGAGGCCAGGCTGATCAGGCGGTTGCTGCGTTGCGAGGCGATCTTGCCGATGGCGAAGATGTACAGGCTGAGCACGGCGAAATCGATGGCGATCCACAGCAACGACAGCACCACCATGCTTTTTTCGAACGATTCGGTGATCTGGATGAACTGTGGGAAGAAGGAAATGAAGAAGATGATGTCCTTGGGGTTGGAGATACCCACCATGAAGCCTTGCCACAAGCCGCCGCGGCCAGGCTTGGCGGGAGTCGCCGGTGCATCGCTGGCGGCGGGTGCTGCCTGCCAGGCTTCGCGCAGGGTGCCCACGGCGATGTAGCCGATGAACAGGCAGCCCAGCAGGCTCATGCCGCTGAGCCAGGCTTTGTCGATGGCGGCGCTGGTCATGATGATCCACGCGGCAGCGCCGATCAGCACCAGCGATGCCCAATTGGTGCCGACGGCGGTGAACAGGGCCTTGCGCGAGCCAGAGGCCGCGGCAGTGTTGACGATCAGCGCGACCACGGGGCCGGGGGTGGCGATCAGCAGCAGGACGGTGAGGGCGTAGGTGGCAGTCAGGGCGGTATTCACGTTCAGTTCTCGATCTGTTGTTCAGGCATTGCGTGGGCGTGGAAGGGGCAGCGCGCGGGTTGCGGCTGGCCGGGCTCCTGCAGTTGGTATTGCTTCCATTCGAAATTGTCGTCCTGGCCGAAGAAGCCCAGGTTTTCGGGCATCACCCCATCGTTGTAGCGCGCTACCCGCTCGCGGATGCGTGCACGGATACGCTGGCCGCTTTCGGTGCGGGCGCTGGCGACCTCGTCGAAGCTCTCCCGCGGGTTGATGACGAAGGTGATGCTGTTGCCCAGGTTGCGGCTCTTCATGCGCCGGTGCGAGGGGAAACTCATGTTGATGAACAGCGGCATGCCGGCGAAGCAGAACGACCACTGGGTATCGTGGGGGTCGCGCGGTACGTCCTGGGGCCAGGGGTGAGGGTCGCGGGCATGCACCTGTTGCAGGATCTTCCAGGCCAGCGCCTGCTGTTCGGCCAGCGCGCCCTCTGCGCTGCTTTCCAGGAACACCAGCAGCGGCGTACCAATACGTTGCTTGAGTGGAATTGGGCCGATGAGGCGAACGTAATCGGCCAACCCTTGGGCGATATCGTTGGCAGGCTGCTCGGCGCGGGCGAAGACGATGTGGCAGGTGGCGGCCGCCACCGCCTTGCGTCCGAACAGGCAGGGAAACCCCGGTTGGCCGACAGTGGCCTTGAAGTGTTGCAGTGTCTTGTACGTCCAGTGCTGGCGGTTTTGCACATGTTCATCGGCCAGCTCTAGCGCATCCAGGCGGTAGCAGTTTCCATACCCCGTAAACATGAATTTCCCCAGGTAATAGCAATTAAACTTTTCGCCATATATAGGCGTTTCGGTTATATGTTTTTATTATTTACCTGCATTTTCTGAGAATGACTTACGGTTGTAAAACGCCTGGAACTATGAGCTACTATTAGTCTTACTCATGCTCTGGAAGGCGGCGATGTCGGAACGGATTCAAGCACTGCACGCCCTGCGCGCCTTCGAAGTGGCCGCGCGCTATGGCTCTTTCACCCGCGCGGCAGAGGAGCTGGCCCTGACCCAAGGTGCGGTCAGCCACCACATCAAGACCCTTGAAAGTTTGTTCGGTTGCGACCTGTTCGAACGTCGCGGCCCCAAGTTGCGCCTGACCGAACATGGCCGTTTGCTAGCTCAGGAACTGAAGGTCGGCTTCAAGATCATCGAAAATGCCTGTGCGCTGCTGCGCCAGGACCGCTACGGCCTGCGCCTGAAGGCGGCCTCGACCCTCGCCGTACGCTGGCTGCTCAGGGCGTTGGACGGTTTCAAGAAGGTCGACGACAACAGCAGCGTGCAGCTGTCGAGCGTGTGGATGGACATCGACACCGTGGACTTCTACTCCGAGCCCTACGACTGCGCCATCCTGCTCAGCAACGGCCACTTCCCCCCCGATATCGAAAGCCTGAAGCTGTTCGACGAGTGGCTGATCCCGGCGTGCCACCCCGATTACCTGCAAGCCCCTGAGCCGGGCCTCGAGGTGCTGCGCCGCTGCGAAATCATCCACCCGTCACCCGACCGGCGCGACTGGCGGCGTTGGTTGGCGCGGGTCGATGCACTGGACATCAGCATCGACCAGGGCCAGGTGTTCGACACCCTCGACCAGGGCATCTCGGCGGCCCAGCAGGGCATGGGCGTGTCGGTGGTCGACCTGGTGCTGGCCAGCGCCGACCTGGCCGCCGGGCGCTTGGTCACGCCGTTCAAGCAGGCTGTGGCGACCGGTGACGGCTACTACATGACCTGGCTCAAGGCCAGCCCCAAGGCGCGGCAGATGCACCGGCTGCGCGACTACCTGCTCGGCCAGGTGCCGCCACTGTCGTACAAGGACATCAAGTACCTGTACGACTGAGCCAAACAGGTAGAATCGCGTATCGCCGATACAGCATCGAGGTTTCCCGTGGAGTTGCAGCAGGGCTTTGTCCTGACCCGTCACTGGCATGACACGCCCGAAGGCACCTGCGTCGAGTTCTGGCTGGCCACCGAGCAGGGCCCGCAGCGCGTACGCCTGCCTGCACAGCCCTCGGTGGCGTTCGTGCTGGCCGAGCAGGCCGAGCACATCCGTACGCTATTGGCCGACGAGCCGGGGTCCGAGCTGCGCCCCTTGGCCCTGCGCGATTTCCAGCAGCGTCCGGTGATGGGCCTGTACTGCCGCCAGCACCGCCAACTGATGGCCTTGGAAAAGCGTCTGCGCAGCGCTGGCCTGGAAGTCTACGAGGCCGATATCCGCCCGCCGGAGCGCTACCTGATGGAGCGTTTCATCACTGCCCCGGTGCTGTTCGGCGGGCGCCTTGACGAGCACGGCGCGCTCGTCGACGCCCAGCTCAAGCCGCAGTCCGGCTACCGCCCCAAGCTGCGCCTGGTGTCGCTGGACATCGAGACCAGCGAACGCGGCGAGCTCTACAGCATCGCCCTGGAAGGCTGTGGCCAGCGCCAGGTCTACATGCTCGGCAGCGCCACGCCCAGCGACACGCCGGTGGATTTCGACCTGCACTACTGCGACGACCGTGCCCAGTTACTGGACTGCCTGAACCAATGGCTGGCACGCCACGACCCCGACGCGATCATCGGCTGGAACCTCATCCAGTTCGACCTGCGCCTGCTGCACCAGCATGCCAAGGCCCTGCAAGTGCCGCTGTGCCTGGGCCGCGATGGCGCACCACTGACCCTGCGCGAGCACACCAACGGCAACCATGTGTTCGCCGAGGCGCCTGGGCGCCTGCTGATCGACGGAATCGAGGCGCTGCGCTCGGCCACCTGGAGCTTCCCCTCGTTCAGCCTGGAGAATGTCGCCCAGACCTTGCTCGGCGAAGGCAAGGCGATCGACACGCCGTACCAGCGCATGGACGAAATCAACCGCCGCTTCGCCGAGGACAAACCGGCACTGGCGCGCTACAACCTCAAGGACTGCGAGCTGGTGACGCGGATCTTCGCCCACACCCGGTTGCTGGAATTCCTGCTCGAGCGCGCCACCGTCACCGGCCTGCCGGTGGACCGCAGTGGCGGTTCGGTGGCCGCATTCTGCCACCTGTACATTCCACCCATGCACCGCCTGGGCCTGGTCGCGCCCAACCTGGGCAGCCTGCCGGCGCAGGCCAGCCCTGGTGGCTTCGTCATGGACTCGCGGCCAGGGTTGTACGAGTCGGTGCTGGTGCTGGACTACAAGAGCCTGTACCCCTCGATCATCCGCACCTTCCTGATCGACCCGGTGGGTTTGATCGAAGGCTTGCACACCCCGGACGACGCGCATGCGGTCGAAGGCTTTCTCGGCGCGCGTTTTTCCCGCACCCGGCATGCCTTGCCGGCCATCGTCGAGCGGGTCTGGCAAAACCGCGAGGCCGCCAAGAGGGACGGCAATGCGCCGTTGTCGCAGGCCCTGAAAATCATCATGAACGCCTTCTACGGTGTGCTGGGCTCCAGCGGCTGCCGCTTCTTCGACCCGCGCCTGGCGTCGTCCATCACGATGCGCGGGCACCAGATCATGCGCCAGACCCGTGCCCTGATCGAAGCCCAGGGGTTGGAAGTGATCTATGGCGACACCGACTCCACCTTCGTCTGGCTCAAGCGTGCCCATGACGAAGCCGATGCCGCACGCATCGGCCGGGCGCTGGTGGCGCAGGTCAACCAGTGGTGGCGCGAACACCTGCGCCAGGAGATGGGCCTGGACAGTGCGTTGGAGTTGCAGTTCGAGACCCACTACCGGCGTTTCCTGATGCCGACCATCCGCGGCACCGACGAAGGCAGCAAGAAGCGTTATGCAGGCCTGGTGCTGCGCGACGATGGCAGCCAGGAGGTGGTGTACAAGGGGTTGGAGTCGGTGCGTACCGACTGGTCGCCGTTGGCCCGCCAGTTCCAGCAGGAGCTGTACGGCCGGGTGTTTCGCGACCAACCATACCGCGAGTACGTGCGTGATTTCGTGCGCCGCACCCTGGCGGGCGAGCAGGACGAACTTTTGGTGTACCGCAAGCGCCTGCGCCGCCCGCTGGCCGACTACCAGCGCAACGTGCCGCCCCACGTGCGTGCAGCGCGCCTGGCTGACGAATACAACGACCGCCTCGGGCGACCACGGCAGTACCAGAGGGGCGGCTGGATCGCCTACCTGATCACCACCAACGGCCCGGAGCCGCTGGAGAACCTGCAATCGCCGATCGATCATGAGCATTACCTGAGCCGGCAACTGCAGCCGGTGGCCGATGCGATCCTGCCGTTCGTGGGCGATGATTTCGCGGCGCTCACCGACCGCCAGATGCCACTGTTCTAGGCTTTTCATACAGGGCCCAGGGTGCCAATCGGCTAACGCCTTCTTTCGTCGACTACGCCCCAGGCTAAGCCCCTTTTCCAAGCAGAAGGGGCCAGCCATGCAGCCGTCTCAAGACACCGCCACTACCCGCAAGCTTTCGCAGTCGTACCAGGACCATCTCATCGGCCAACTGCTGCCAGCCTGGTTACGCCAGGCCAGCCCCGCACAGCTCTCGGCGCTCCAGGATGCCATGACCTTGAGCCTGTACTTCCGCCAGCGCGTGAGCGAAATACTGCAACGCCTGGAAGGTATCGACCGGTTCGCCGAGCTGCTGCTGGTCGAGGCACTGCACGCACTGACTGGGGTCCCCTTGGACGTGCGCCAGTCGCACTTTCGCCAAGGGCGACGCGAGCCCGTGGTGGTTTCGCAGCCGATCGGCTACCCAGTCACCGAGCTGGTCTATGGTCAGGTGCCCCTGCTGGAGGCGGCCCTGCGCAACTTCGACGCCGAGCAGGCCAGCGAAGGCGGGCAGTACCCGCTGAACGCCGTGCTCGATGCCCAGGGCCAGCCGCTGTCCTGGTTGAGCGCCAGCCAGTTCGCCAACTGCTGCCGTACGCTCGACCTAGGCGCCCGCTACCAGCAGCATCTGGACAGCGTGCTGCTGCCCGGCGATGCCGACGAGCGCCGCAGCGTGCACTCGCTGCTGGCCCGGGCGCAGCGCTACGCGATGCTGGCCGATGCCCATGTGGCGCATATCAAGGGCGCGTTGAACGAGGCCGAACTGCAATTGCTGGTGCGCCTGTGTGGCCTGCATTCGCCATTGTCGTTCGAGGGAAGCCCTGTGCAGCTCAAACGCCTGAAATTGCTGGGCTGCGAGCTGGAGCAGATCGTCGTGGTGGACATTCGCGACGAGCACCTTGAGCCGCTGCGCAGTACCAGCTTGCGGGTGCTGGTGTATGTGCCCGGGGACCCCGTCGCGCCCTGGCGCGTCTGCCCGAGCCTGCGCCAGTTGGCCAACGACCTGGGACGCCAGCTGCGTACGCCCGGTTACCAGCGTTTCTTCAGCCGCTTCGTGCGGCGCCGCGACAGCCAGAGGTTCTTCTCCCAGGTCATCAGCGGTTTTGCCGGGGTAGGCGAGCTGGCCAACATCGACCTCGGCGAGCACATGCAGCCTTGGCCAGGGCCGCTGTTCGACAGCCTGGCCCAGGCACGTATCGCCCAGATCAAGGACGATGCGGCATTGATCGCCGTGCCAGTGGCCGCGATCGACCTGGCGCTGCAGCGCGAGCACGACCAACGCCTGGCCGCCGAGGGCTGGGCCTTGCTCAACCTGGCGGGCCTATTCGTCCCGGGGGTGGGCCTGGCATTGCTGGCAGTGAGTGCATGGGAGCTGCTCGCCGAGGTGTACCACGGCATCGAGGCCTGGCATGAGGGCGACAGCAGCGAGGCGTTCGACCACCTCATCAACGTGGCCAGCGACCTGGCGATCATCGCCGCCACCGCAGCGGGGGCCAGTGTGGTCAGCCGCGCATGGACGCGCGCAACACAGGTGGACGCGCTGGTGCCGGTCACCCTGGAAAACGCTACGACCCGCCTATGGAACCCCGACCTGGCGGCGTATCGCGTCGAGGCGCCGCCAACCGCTGCCCTTCGCGATGTCCAAGGGGTTTACCGGCTCGACGACCAAGCCTGGGTCGCCATGGGTAGGCATTCCTATGCCGTGCGCGAAAGCGTCGATGGCAACTGGCGACTGAGCGCACACAATGGGCTTGCTCCCGAGTTGCGCCACAACGGCGCGGGCGCCTGGCGAGTGTGGACCGAGCAGCCACAGGAATGGGCCGATACCTCGCAACTGTTCCAGCGCCTCGGTGCACCATTCGATCGCTTGGACGAAACCCAGATCAGCCAGGTGCTGGCCAGTCAGGGTATTGGCGCCGACTACTTGCGCGCCTTGCATGTGCACGGCTTGGGCGCCGATGCGCAGGTGCTCGATAGCGTCGCGCGCCACCACCTCGACCAGCGTATCCGCGACCTGCGCTGGGCCTTGGCCGGGGGCGCCGTTTCCAACGATGCCGTACTGCTTGAGCATGCCCGTGCGCTGTATGGCCAGACGCTGGCCGATAGTGAACTGGCGAGGCAGTTGCAGGCCAGGCGTGCGGAGTTGTTCGAGCGGGTGTACCAGGCCGAGCAGGGTGACGACGATGCCGATGCCGTTGTATTGCGTCGCCAGTTTCCCTCGCTACATGGCCGCGCGGCAGCCGAGTTGTTGCGCAACGCGAGAGTCGTCGACCGCCAGCGCTTGCGCGACAGCGGGCGGGTGCCACTGCGCCTGGCGCAGGCCGCGCGTGAGGCGGTGGCGAACATTCGTATCAGCCGTGCCTACGATGGCTTGTACCTGGGTGTGGCGCAGGGGGCCGACCTGGCCAGGGTCAGCCTGGGGCTCAGCCCTGGCCTGTATGGTGCGCCGAGCGAACTGGGCTGGCGGCTGTACGAGGGTTCCCAGGACGGGCCGTTGCTGCTGGCGGTCGGTGAGCAACAGGGCGAGCACTGTTTCGAGCTGTTCCATCTCCAGGGCCGCTTCACCTTGCAGGATGCGCGCGGCCAGGTTCTGAGCGGGCCCGGCGAGCTGTTCACGACCATGGCCGCCGCCTATGACCCGGCGCAGCGCCAGGCCATGCTGGGCTTCGAACCTTTCGCCGACCACCTGCGTGCCGAGCTTGGCAGCCTGGCTCTGGAGCGGCGTGCCGAGGTGCAGCGGCTGCTTGGCGGTGACCGCACGCTTGGCTGGTTCCGCCCCCCTCAGCGTCTGGCCGACGGTCGTCTGGGCTACCCCTTGAGCGGGCGCGGTTCCGGGCAGCGCTACTCGCGTGCGCTGATGACCCGTATACGCGACCTGTACCCAACGTTCAGCGATGAGGAGATCGATGCCTGGTTGATTGGGGTACGCGACAGTGGGCGTGACGTTTCCCGGGAACTCGATCGCCTGGAGTCGGAGCGCAACTTGCTGCGCCGGCACCTGATCGAGTGGGCCGAGCAGCCGGGTAGCATGACGCAACGCCTGGAGCGCCACGGTTTTGCCGATGCCCTGCGCAACTGTTGGCACCGCCGCACAAACCGCCTGCACGATCATCGTGGGCAGCCACGGGGTTATCGCTTGAGTGTCTGGGCGACGACGCTGCGCACCTTGCCGGAGCTGCCTGCACAGGTCAGCTTCTCCCATGTCCATGAGTTATCGCTGATGGCCATGGGGCTGGAGGATGTGCCGCTGAGTTTCCTGCGCAGCTTCCCCCAGTTGCGCGTGCTGGAGCTGGCCAACAATAGCCTCACACGCTTGCCCGCAGGCCTGAACGCCTTGCTCGAGCTGCGTGAGCTGGACCTGTTCGACAACAATATCCGCCTGGACGCCGAGCAGGCCCACAGCCTGGCCGGGTGCGTGTCGCTGGAATTCATCAACCTCTCGCACAACCCACTGGGGCGAACCTTTCCGTTGCATCGCATGGGGAACCTGCGCCGTCTGCACATGCGCGGCACCGACATCGATGAATTGCCGCCGGCCTTGCTCGATCGCCTTGAGCTTACCGTGGCTGACCTGCGCGACAACCGCATCACTGGCTTGCCCGAGCGTTTCTACCGGGCACCCGGCTGGCTCAGCAGTACCATCCTGTTGCAGGAAAACCCCTTCGAAGTGGCCGAGGCCGTGCGCTATGCCGGGTATCTCGAGGCCCATGGGCTGAGCGAGCTGCATGCCGGGCTCGACAGCGCGGTGAGCCCACGGCGGCGTTGGCTGGACAGCGTCGGCAACCTCCAGCGCGCCGAACGTTCCGCTGGTTGGGACGAACTGGAGGGCGAGGAGGGCTCCGACGAATACTTCGCCCTGCTCACGGGCTTGCTGGAAACCGTGGATTTCCAGCGTAACCGCCGCGCCTTGAGTGCACGGGTGTTCAGCATGCAGCAGGCGATGCGCGAGCACACCGAACTGCGCGAGGCGCTGTTCACCCAGGCAGCCTTGCCACGCACCTGCCAGGACAGCGTCGCGTTGGCGTTCAGCGGCTTGGAGCTGCGCATGTTGGTGTGGCGCGCCAGTGTCGATGCCCAGGCCGGTGGCCAGGAGGCGGCGTTGCTGCACCTGGGGCGGCAATTGTGGCGGCTGGACGAGGTCGACCGTATCGCCCTGGCGGATATCCAGCAACGCCGCGCCTCAGGCAGCGACCCCGACGAGATCGAAGTGGGCCTGGCCTACCGCCTGGCCCTGCGCGACGAGCTCGACCTACCGGCCCAGCCGGGCGACATGGCCTTCGGGGAGGTCGCCGGGCTCGACCAGGCACGCATCGACCGGGCGCGTAGCCAGGTGCTGTCGGCGCAAACCGATGAGCAGCTGGCACAGTCGCTGGTGCAGCGCACCTTCTGGCAAGAGCATCTGGTGCGGGCTTATGCCGAGCGTTTCACGGCGTTGGACATGCCCTTCCATGAGCGCCTGGAGGTGTTGTCGGAGGCGATCGACACGATGCCTGAGGGCGAATACCTGTCTGGCATGAATGCCGTTAACGATGAACGCCAGGCTGCGCGCCTGGAATTGATGAGGGTCCTGACCCTGGAGGTGCTGGCGGCACAACCTTGAGAGGGCCGCACGGGGCTAACCAGGCCCCGTGCGGCCGCCTTTGGACTATTCTCAGGATCGGGCATCGGCATTTTCCCAAAGTGCCGTAGCCTGGGTCTGGAAATCGGAAGTTACCTTTGACTTGAGCGGCTTCCCGGCCCTGTGGTTTAGGCTCGCGGCTCGGATCTTTCTCCATGATTCGCAGTCATTGGTTTATCGAGAACACAAGGAGATGCACATGCTTGTCCGGTCATTGACCCTCGCCATTCTGTTCGCTGCCGCAGGCCCCGCGTTCGCCGCCGACAGCGACGCCCCGCTGGCCAAGGAGCAGGGCAAGGCTCGGCCATTGGTGGTCATCGCGCCCAGCAGCGCCGACCCGACCCTGCGCGGCCTGAACCAGGCCCTGGAAGACCCGGCCACCAAGGCCGCCTTCGCCGAACGCAACCTGGTGCTGTACAGCGTGGCCAACATGATCGGCAAGCGCGAGGACAAGAACCTGGAGCAGCAGACCACCATGGCGCTGATCCGCGAGCTCAAGCTGGGTGCCAGCAAGGGCACCAAGGTGATCCTGGTGGGCAAGGACGGTGAGCGGCACGTGCTCAAGGATGACGACAGCGGCGAGAAGCTTGACCCGCAGGTGATCTTCAAGGCCGTTGACGAACTGCCGGCCAGCGAGAAGGCCGTGACGGCACCCGAGCCGGTGGCGGCAGCCCCTGAGGCCGAGCCCAAGGCCAAGGATGCCAAGCCGGCCAAACCGGCGAAACCTTCGGCACCCCCCAAACCTCTGGAAGACTGATTGCCCCCTCCCGGGCCGCGACCCCTGGCAGTCGCGGCCTGTATCTTTGTGTATCTACGCCCTCCCCAGACCCACTCCCATACAAAACCCTCCCCTCGGCGATACACCCACGACACACCCGGGCGGCTAAATGACTCCACTACCCAACCACAGTGGAGCATCACCATGACACACACACGCAAATCCCTGGGCTTGCTGGGCGTCGCACTGATCGGCGGCATGGCTGTGGGCAACAGTGCCTTCGCCGTCGAGCCGCTGGCGCAGGGTTACCAACTGGCCTCGGCCAAGGCCACGGGTGAAGGCAAGTGCGGTGAAGGCAAGTGCGGCGCTGGCGAAAAAACCACCCAGGGCGAAGGCAAGTGTGGTGCCGACGCAAAGACCACGAAGGGCGAAGGCAAGTGCGGTGAGGGCAAGTGTGGCGCCAGTTAAAAGGCCAGTCGCTGCCCAATCACCTGGCCCGCACCTCGGCCATTGAATGTGGGGCAAGCCCGCTCCCAACCAGTCGGTGGGAGCAGGCTTGCCCCGCGCGCGTTTGCCGTTTCCCGTGGAGGTTTTTCATGAAGCGACAACATTTGCTCACCGGCCTGGGTTTGCGACGCGGCTTGTTGCCCGAGCTCTTGGCCATGGACGACGATGCCGTGGACTTTCTCGAGCTGGCACCGGAAAACTGGATCAACGTCGGCGGCGCTTATGGCAAGGGCCTGGCCCAACTGGCCGAGCGCTTCGCCATTGCCTGCCACGGCTTGTCGCTGTCGTTGGGCGCCAGCGCGCCGCTGGATGTGAACCTGCTCGACGCCACCCGGCGTTTGCTCGAACGCTACCAGGTACGCTTGTACAGCGAGCACTTGAGCTATTGCAGCGACGATGGCCACCTCTACGACCTGATGCCGATTCCTTTCACCGACGAAGCGGTCCACCACGTGGCTGCGCGCATCCGCCAGGCCCAGGATCACCTGGGGCGGCGTATTGCGGTGGAGAACATCAGCTACTACGCAGCCCCCTACCAGGCCATGAGCGAGTTGCAGTTCGTCAACGCGGTGTTGGACGAGGCCGACTGCGACCTGTTGCTGGACGTCAACAATGTCTTCGTCAACGCCTGCAACCACCGTTACGACGCCCTGGCGTTCCTCGCCCGGCTGCCGGTGCAGCGGGTGGTGGGCATGCACGTGGCGGGTCACTATGACGAAGCGCCGGACCTTAAAGTCGACACCCACGGCGCAGCAGTGAAAGAGGACGTCTGGTCGCTGTTCGCCAGCGCCTGCCAACGCTTCGGTGCCCAGCCCACGGTACTGGAGCGCGATTTCAACTACCCCCCCTTGGGCGAGCTGCTGCAAGAGACTGCGCGTATCCGCGCGGTGCAGCAGGCGGCCGGGAGCCTTGCCCATGGCTGATACCCTGCGCGAGCAACAATTCACCCTGGCCCGCCACCTGCGCGACCCAGCGGCCAACCCACCGCCACCGGGCATCGAGGCGCGGCGCCTGAAGGTCTACCGGGAACTGTTCTACAGCGCCATCGAAAGCCAGCTCGCGGGCGGTTTCCCAGTGCTGCGTCAATGCCTGGGCGAGGCCCTCTGGCATGTGCGCGTGCGCGACTTCTACGCCAACTACCGCAGCCATACGCCGTTGTTCACCGAAATCGGCGAAGCCTTCGTCGACTACCTGCAAGGCATCGAGCTGGATGCACCCTGGCAGCTGGAGCTGGCCCACTACGAGTGGGTCGAGGCGCAGTTGTACCTGAGTGATGCCCAGGACCCGCCGCATGACCCATGCGGCGACCTGCTGCAAGGGGAGCCCCTGCTGTCGAGCGTCGCCCGGGTGTTGGCGTACCAATGGCCGGTAGAACGTATCGGCCCGGGTCATCTGCCCGAGCAGTTGCCCGAGGTGCCGACGCTGTTGCTGGTGTGTCGCGATGCAGCGTTCAAGGTGCAGTTCGCGCGCTTGTCGCCTTTGGCCTACCAACTGCTGTCTATGCAGGGGAGCGGCCGTGAACGTCTGCTTGCCTTGGGCGCAGAGGGAGGGCTGGAGCAGGGGCGGGCAATGCTCGAGGGCTTGCGTGGGCAGGGCGTGATCGTCGGTACACGCTTGTGAGGCCGGTGCGCCGCGATGATCCGCGGCGCACGTTCTTGAGCCTAGCGGGCGAAGCGCCGGCGCAGCAGGTGGTCCAGGCTCAACCGACCAGCCCCCTTGAGCAGCAGTGGCAGCAACGCCACCAGGTAGATCAATGGCAGCTTGTAGTTGCCAAAGCCCTTGTCAGTGATCGCATAGCCGCGCGCCAGCTCCGCCAGCGAGCCCCAGTGCGAAGGCCAGTGCACGGCGGCAATCGCCACCACCGTCACCACCATCAGCACCGCCGATGCCAACCGCGTGCCCAACCCCAGCAACAACAGCAGCGGGCAGATCAGCTCGGCCCACAACGACAACTGCCAGTTCAACTCCGCTGGCAGCACGTTGAAAGGGAAGGGGAAGCGCCCTTGCAGGTCGACGAACCAGTTGGCGCCGTTGAGCTTCTCCAGGCCCGACTCGAAGAACTCCCAGGCCAGGAAAAGCCGTAGCGGCAGGTCGGCGCCCCACAGGCCGATGCGGTCGACTTGGCTGAAGGTGCGATTGATCAAGATGTTCATGTGCAGGTTCTCGTTTGGCGGCAGAGGACAGTGACGAGAAGTGTGCTGTGTGGGGGTATCTGCAGTGTGTCCGGGGGCGCGCCGATGTGTATCGCTGTGTAGTGGCCAGGCCTGCGCCTCAAGGTAGCTCGACTTGGGCACACAGGCCGCCTTCGGCGCGGTTGCGCAAGGTCAGTCGCCCGCCCATGGCCTGGGTCAACTGCTGGGCAATTGCCAACCCCAACCCGGTACCACCGGTGCTGCGGTTGCGCGAGCCTTCCACGCGATAGAACGGCTTGAGCACTTCGTCCAGCTCTTGCTCGGGAATGCCGGGGCCTTGGTCGAGCACACGAATGAACGTAACACCGCCGCTCACCCGCTCTACCTCCAGACGTGCCGTGCCACCGAACTTCAGGGCGTTGTCCACCAGGTTCGACAGCACCCGGCGCAAGGCATGGGGGCGGGCTTGCAGCACGCTGTCGGTGCTACCGCAACGTTCGACCTGCTTGCCGCTGTCCTGGTAATCGAACACCAGGCTGTCGAGGAAGGCATCGAGGTTCAGGCGCACCGGCTGCTCGGTGGTGCCATCCATGCTGCGAGCATAGGCCACGCCCTCGCGTACCAGGTGTTCCATTTCGCAGAGGTCGCTCCACAGCTTGTCGCGCTCCTGGCCATCGTCCATTACCTCGACCCGCAGTTTCATGCGGGTGATCGGGGTTTGCAGGTCATGGGAGATGGCCGCCAGCAGTTGCATGCGCTCCTTGAGGTAAGCGCCGATGCGCGCTTGCAGGGTGTTGAAGGCCACCGCGGCGTACTTCACTTCGCGCGGCCCGGTTTCATCCAGCAAGGGGCCAGGTTTGTCCGGGTCGAGCTGGTCGACCGCCCGCGCCAGGCGGGTCAACGGGCCGATCGCCAAGCGCACGGCCAGCCAGGTGCAGGCCAGCAACAGGGCAAGTTGCAGCAACAGGATGCCCGGCAACCAGCTGGCCACCGGCTCCATCTGCGGGGTGACATCGATGGTCAGGGGCGCGCCGTCGGCCAAGCTCAGGTGGGTCTGGAAATGCGCGCGTGGCCCGGGAATTTCCTGGAAGGTCAGTGAATAGTCGTGGCCGATCGCCTTGACGATGGAGTCGGCGGCCATCGGCGGGTTGGCGGTCGGCATCGCCTCGCCGTCCAGGCCTTTGTCGAGCCGGTAGCGGTAGTTGCGCCGCTCCAGGCGCGCCAGCCAGTCGGCGCGTTCGGCGGCAGGCAGGCGATCGAGAATGGCCACCGAGGTGGCCACGTCCATCTCCAGGTTGCTCAGCATCATCGTGCGGCTACTGATGTAGCGCTCGTAGAACTGCAAGCCGAAGGACAGGCCGTAGGCCAGCACCAGCCCGGTGAGGAAGATCAACGCCAGGCGCGAGGCCAGGGTGCGTGGCCATTTCATAGCGGCGTCTCGATCAACTGCACCGACAGCGAGAACACATAGCCTTCGCTGCGTACGGTCTTGATGCAGGTGGGCTCGCGGGCATCGTCACCCAGGCGCTGGCGCAGGCGGCTGACCAGCAGGTCGATGGAACGGTCGAAGATATCCGCCTCGCGGCCTTGGGTGAGGTTGAGCAACTGCTCGCGGCTGAGCACCCGCTGCGGGTGGTCGAGAAACACCCGCAGCAAGCGGTATTCGGCACCGCTCAAGGCCACCAGGGTGCCTTCGTCGTCCAGCAGGTGGCGCGCGGTGGTGTCCAGGCGCCATTGGCCGAAACGGATCAGCCGGTTGCTTTCGCTGATGGTCAGGTTCGGCGGCAGCATGCGCGTGCGGCGTAGCACGGCGTTGATCCGCGCCAGCAACTCGCGCGCCGAGAACGGCTTGGTGAGGTAGTCGTCGGCGCCCATTTCCAGGCCGATGATGCGGTCGGTCTCGTCGTTGCGCGCGGTCAGCATCAGTACCGGTGTGTTGCGGTGGCGACCGGCGCGCAGCTCGCGGCACAGCAGCAGGCCATCGTCGCCGGGCATCATGATGTCGAGCACGATCAAATCGACTGTGTTGGCTTCCAGGAAGGCGCGCATCTGCCGGCCATCGGCGACGATGCTCGTGCGCAGGCCGTTCTTCTTCAGGTAGTTGCCGACCAGTTCGCGGATTTCGCGATCGTCGTCGACGACCAGGATGTGATCGACGTGTTCCATCGGAGGGTGTCCTGTGACAAGTGCAATGGCGCCAGTGTACCGACGCCGCTGGCGGTTGCCTGCCGGGGTTTGTATTGCAGTGTATCTGGTTGCGCTACAGATACAGCAAAAGGCACAAGGCCGCGTTCCTCGACACATCCGCGATACCGTCCGGGCGTCAAATGGCTCTCGACCGGGGAGCAACCTCCCCACCGCCAAACCTGCTTCAGGAGAGATGCCATGAACCTCAAGACCCTTGCCCGCGCCAGCCTGTTCGCCGTCCTTGGCCTGGGAGCCATCGCCGCCCAGGCGAGCACCCTGGCCAGCCCCCAGGCCAGCAGCGACATCCAGGTGATGCAATACCACTACGGTGACCGCCTGGATATCAAGAAAGTGGTGTCGGTGACCCAGGAAGACGCCAACACCTGCGGCGTGGTCAACACCCGCATGGAATATCGCGACTCCCAAGGCCAGTTGCACGGCCTCGACTACCGCAGCTACGCCACCGGGGGCTGCTATGACAATTGACCGGCCCGCCCGCCGGCGCCTGTTCAAGGTGGCCGGCGTGGCCCTGGCGCTGGTCGGCCTGGGCGTTGCGGGCCACCAGCTGGCCCGAGACAGCCTGGGCCCGATGCCCTCGCTGGCCGGGGCCGAGCAGTGGATCAACTCGCCCCCCCTGGATACCGCCGCGCTCAAGGGCAAGGTGGTGCTGGTGGACTTCTGGACCTTCGACTGCATCAACTGCAAGCGCAGTCTGCCGCATGTCAACGACTGGTCGCGGCGCTATGCCGACCAGGGGCTGGTGGTGGTCGGCGTGCACACCCCCGAGTACGACTACGAGCATGACCTGGGCAAGGTGCGCGAGCAGGTGCGCAAGCTGGACATCGCCTACCCGGTGGCCGTGGACAACGACTACCTGATCTGGAACACCTGGGGTAACCAATTCTGGCCTGCGCATTACTTCGTCGACCGGCGTGGACAGGTGCGCCATGTGCACTTCGGCGAAGGCGACTATGACGGGCAGGAGAAGGTGATTCGTGAACTGTTGGCGGAGCCCGGTTAGCGGGCTTGCCCGCGAGCAGGCCGATGCAGCCCCATCGCTTGATTACAGAATTGTAATGTTCCCGCCACCGCCACGATAACCAGCCCTCCCTACAGTCCCGGCCTGGCTCCGTAAAGCTTGCCGACGAGGACTCGTGACCGTGCCGTTCAACCGCGCCACCCCCTTTAGCATCGCCCTGTTATGCCTGCTCTCGGCGGCTCCCGCCGCCCGAGCGGAGCAACCCCTGACCCTGGACCAAGCCCTTGCCGCCGCCTTCGCCAGCAACCCGGAACTGGCCGCCGTGCGCCAGGAAATCGGTATCGCCGAGGGCGAGCGGCGCCAGGCCGGGCTGTTGCCCAACCCCGAGCTGTCCTGGGAGATGGAAGACACCCGCCGCGACACCAGCACCACCACGGTGATGCTCAGCCAAGCGCTGGAGCTGGGCGGCAAGCGCGGCGCGCGGGTCGAGGTGGCGCAGGCTGGCCAGGCCATCGCCCAGCTGGACCTGGAGCGCCAGGCCAACGGCCTGCGCGCCGATGTCACCCAGGCCTTCCATGCCGCTGTGCGCGCGCAGACCGCCGTGGAACTGGCCGAGCAATCGCGTGCCCTGACCGAACGTGGCCTGCGGGTGGTGCAGGGGCGGGTCACGGCGGGGCAGTCGTCACCGGTCGAAGAGACCCGCGGCCAGGTCCAGCTGGCCCAGGCCGAAGCGCAACTGCGCCGCGTCGAGTCCGAGCGCCGCGTGGCCTGGCAGGCCCTGGCGCGGCTCACCGGCAGTGCCCGCGCCGACTTCATCCAGCTTGAAGGGGTGGCCCTGTCGCCTGGCCCGGCACCGGAGGCCGAGCGCCTGCTGGCCAAGGTCGAGCAAACCATTGAATGGCGCCTGGCCGCCGCGCAGGTCGAACGTGGCGAGGCCAGCCTGGGTTCGGAAAAGGCCCAGCGCATTCCCAACCTCACCGTCAGCGTCGGCAGCCAGTACAGCCGCGAAGACCGTGACCGCATCAACGTGGTCGGGCTGTCGATGCCCTTGCCGCTGTTCGACCGCAACCAGGGCAACGTGCTGAGCGCCGCGCGCCGCGCCGACCAGGCCCGCGACCTGCGCAACGCCGTGGAACTGCGCCTGCGCAGTGACACCCGCAGCGCCCTGAGCCAATGGGCCATGGCCATGGCTGAGGTGGACGCCTACGACCGCACCATCCTGCCATCGGCGCGCCAGGCCGTGGACACCGCCACCCGAGGCTTCGAGCGCGGCAAGTTTGCCTTCCTCGATGTGCTCGATGCCCAGCGCACGTTGATCGAAGCCCGCAGCCAGTACCTCGACGCCCTGGCCACCGCCAGCGATGCGCGGGCACAGGTCGAGCGGATGTACGGCGAACTCGAGCGCTGAGCCCCAGCCATTTCCCCTTTTGCGCACCACCAGCAGGAGCAACGATGAACAACCCACGCAAGCTCGCCATCCTGGTAGCTGCCGTCGCCGTGCTCGGCGTCGGCGGCCTGGCCTGGAACGGCAACCTGGCACCTGGCCAGGGTTCCCACGATGACCACGGCGAGGCGGGCCATGGCCATGAGGAAAAAGCTGGGCATGCCCATGATGAGAAGGAAGAGGCAGGCCATGGCGAAGAGGGACATGGCGAAGAAGGCCATGAAGAGGAGGGCCATGAAGAGGAGGGCGGCCTGCACCTGAGCGCTGCACAGATCGAGGCCGCCGGCATCCAGCTGGCCACCGCCGGCCCGCGCGCCATGGGCACCGCCATCAGCTTCCCCGGCGAAATTCGCTTCGACGAAGACCACACCGCCCACGTGGTGCCGCGGGTACCGGGTGTGGTGGAGTCGGTGCAGGCCGACCTGGGCCAGGCGGTCAAGCGCGGCCAGGTGCTGGCAGTGATCGCCAGCCAGCAGATCTCCGAACTGCGCAGCGAGCAGCAGGCCGCCCAGCGTCGCCTGGAGCTGGCGCGCCTGACCTTCGAGCGGGAAAAGCAGCTGTGGCAAGAGCGTATCAGCGCTGAACAAGACTACCTGCAAGCCCGCCAGAGCCTGCAAGAAGCGGAAATCGCCCTGGCCAACGCCCGGCAGAAAGTCGCCGCCGTGGCCCCGGCGGGCAGCGGCAACCGCTACGAGCTGCGGGCGCCGTTCGATGCCGTGGTCGTGGAAAAGCACCTGACCGTCGGCGAAGTGGTCGGCGAGGCCAGCAACGCCTTCACCCTGTCCGACCTGAACCGGGTCTGGGCAACGTTCGCCGTGGCCCCGCGCGACCTGGACAAGGTCACCAGCGGCCGCAATGTGGTGGTCAGCGCCCCTGACCTGAACGCCGAGGTGCAGGGCACCATCAACTACGTCGGCAACCTGCTCGGCGAGCAGAACCGCGCCGCCACCGCCCGCGCCACCCTGGCCAACCCCAACGGCGCCTGGCGCCCTGGGCTGTTCGTCAACATCGCCGTCAGCGTCGAGCGCCGTGACGTCGCCGTGGTGGTACCACAAAGCGCGGTGCAGAGCGTGGAGCAACGCGAAGTGGTGTTCGCCCGTACCGAGGAAGGCTTCGAGGCGGTGCCGGTGCAACTGGGCCGACGCGACGCGGGCTTCGTCGAGGTCACCCAGGGACTGGCGGCCGGCACCCAGGTGGCTGCCGCTGGCAGCTTCGTCCTCAAGTCCGAGCTGGGCAAGGGCTCGGCCGAGCACAGCCACTGATCCGGGAACCCCGTCATGTTCGAACGCATCATTCAATTCGCCATCGAGCAGCGCCTGGTGGTCATGCTCGCGGTGCTGCTGATGGCCGCCGTGGGCGTGTACAGCTACCAGAAGCTGCCCATCGACGCGGTGCCCGACATCACCAACGTGCAGGTGCAGATCAACACCGCCGCGCCTGGCTATTCGCCGTTGGAAACCGAACAGCGCATCACCTTCGCCATCGAGACCGCCATGGCCGGTTTGCCAAACCTGAAGCAGACTCGCTCGCTGTCGCGTTCGGGGCTGTCGCAGGTGACAGTGATCTTCGATGACAGCACCGACATCTTCTTCGCCCGGCAACTGGTCAACGAGCGCCTGCAAGTGGCCCGCGAGCAGTTGCCCGAAGGCATCGAGGCAGCCCTGGGGCCGATTTCCACCGGCCTGGGCGAGATTTTCCTGTGGACGGTCGAGGCCCAGGAGGGCGCGCTCAAGGACGATGGCACGCCTTACACGGCCACCGACCTGCGGGTGATCCAGGACTGGATCATCAAGCCCCAGCTGCGCAACGTGCCGGGCGTGGCCGAGGTGAACAGCATCGGTGGCCACGCCAAGCAGTACCTGGTGGCGCCAGACCCCAAGCGCCTGGCGGCCTACAAGCTGACCCTCAATGACCTGGTCGGCGCCCTGCAAAGCAACAATTCCAACGTCGGTGCCGGCTACATCGAGCGCAACGGCGAGCAATTGCTGGTGCGTGCGCCGGGGCAGGTGGCTTCGCTCGAAGACATCGCCAACATCGTCATCTCCAGTGCCGACGGCGCGCCCATCCGCGTCAGCCATGTGGCCGAGGTGGGCCTGGGCGAGGAACTGCGCTCGGGCGCGGCCACCGAGAACGGCCGCGAGGTGGTGCTGGGCACGGTGTTCATGCTGATTGGCGAGAACAGCCGGGCGGTGTCCCAGGCGGTGGCGGCCAAGCTTGAGGAAATCAACCGCACCTTGCCCAAGGGCGTGGTGGCGGTGACCGTGTACGACCGCACCAACCTGGTCGAAAAAGCCATCGCCACGGTGAAGAAGAACCTCATCGAGGGCGCGATCCTGGTGGTCGCGGTGCTGTTCCTGTTCCTGGGCAACATTCGTGCTGCGCTGATTACCGCCATGGTCATCCCGCTGTCGATGTTGTTCACCTTCACCGGCATGTTCAGCAACAAGGTCAGCGCCAACCTGATGAGCCTGGGCGCACTGGACTTCGGCATCATCGTCGACGGCGCGGTGGTGATCGTCGAGAACGCCATCCGCCGCCTGGCCCACGCCCAGCAGCGCCATGGCCGCCTGCTGACCCGCACCGAGCGCTTCCACGAAGTGTTCGCCGCCGCCCGCGAGGCGCGTCGCCCGCTGATCTACGGGCAGTTGATCATCATGGTGGTGTACCTGCCGATCTTTGCCCTCACCGGGGTCGAGGGCAAGATGTTCCACCCCATGGCCTTCACCGTGGTGATGGCGCTGCTGGGGGCGATGATCCTGTCGGTGACCTTCGTGCCCGCGGCCATTGCCCTGTTCGTCACCGGCAAGGTCAAGGAGGAGGAGGGCGTGGTGATGCGCACCGCGCGCGAGCGTTACGCCCCGGTGCTGGCCTGGGTGCTGGGCCGGCGCAACCTGGCGTTCGCCGGTGCCGCCACCTTGGTGCTGTTGTCCGGCGTGCTGGCCAGCCGCATGGGCAGCGAGTTCATCCCCAGCCTCAGCGAGGGCGATATTGCCCTGCAATCGCTGCGGGTGCCGGGCACCAGCCTGAGCCAGTCGGTGGACATGCAGCAGCGTCTGGAGAAGGCGATCATCGCCCAGGTGCCGGAAGTAGAGCGGGTGTTCGCCCGCACCGGCACCGCCGAGATCGCCTCCGACCCGATGCCGCCGAACATCTCCGACGCCTATGTGATGCTCAAGCCCCAGGCGCAGTGGGCCGACCCGAGCAAGCCGCGCGAGGCGCTGATCGCCGAGGTGCAGCGCGCTGCGGCCAGCGTGCCGGGCAGCAACCATGAGCTGTCGCAGCCGATCCAGTTGCGTTTCAACGAGCTGATTTCCGGCGTGCGCAGCGATGTGGCGGTGAAGGTGTTCGGTGATGACATGGCGGTGCTGGAGCGTACCGCCGCACAAATCGCTGCCACCTTGCAGCAGGTGCCGGGCGCCTCGGAAGTGAAGGTGGAGCAGACCACCGGCCTGCCGGTGCTGACCATCGACATCGACCGCGATAAGGCGGCGCGCTATGGCCTGAACGTGGCCGAGGTGCAGGACGCCGTGGCCATCGCTGTGGGGGGGCGTACGGCGGGCACCCTGTACGAAGGCGACCGGCGCTTCGACATGGTGGTGCGCTTGCCGGAAACCTTGCGTACCGATGTCGACGGTCTGTCGAGCCTGCTGATTCCAGTACCGGCCAGCGCCAGCACGACGCAGATCGGTTTCATCCCGCTGTCCCAGGTGGCCACACTCGACCTGCAACTGGGGCCGAACCAGGTCAGCCGCGAGGATGGCAAGCGGGTGGTGGTGGTGAGTGCCAACGTGCGTGGGCGTGACCTGGGGTCGTTCGTCGAGGAGGCTTCGCAGACGCTGATCGAGCAGGCGCCGGTGCCGCCGGGTTACTGGACGCGTTGGGGGGGGCAGTTCGAGCAGTTGCAGTCGGCGGCCGAGCGTTTGCAGGTGGTGGTGCCGGTGGCGTTGCTGCTGGTGATGGCCTTGCTGCTGATGATGTTCAACAACCTGCGCGATGGCTTGCTGGTGTTCACCGGGATTCCTTTCGCCCTTACCGGCGGGGTGTTGGCGCTGTGGCTGCGGGATATTCCGCTGTCGATTTCCGCCGGGGTGGGGTTCATTGCCCTGTCGGGGGTGGCGGTGCTCAACGGGCTGGTGATGATCGCTTTCATCCGCGCCCTGCGTGAGGAAGGTCGTCCGTTGCGGGTGGCCATTGAGGAAGGTGCTTTGACGCGGTTGAGGCCGGTGCTGATGACTGCGTTGGTGGCGTCGTTGGGGTTCATTCCGATGGCGTTGGCGACCGGTACCGGGGCTGAGGTGCAGCGGCCGCTGGCGACGGTGGTGATTGGCGGGATCCTGTCGTCAACGGCGTTGACCTTGCTGGTATTGCCGGCGTTGTACCAGTGGGCGTATCGGCGGGAGGATTGAGTTGGCCTGATGGGGGGCTCTTGAGCGAAGCAGCGCATGCAAGGTGCTGCTTCGCTCTTCCTGTTCCTGTTCCTGTTCCTGTTCCTGTTCCTGTTCCTGCGAGCGCGAAGCGCCTCGCAACCGCTTTTGATCTTGCTCTTGATCTTCGTGCGCGGTAGTTCAGGCGACACAAATTGCGACTTACAGGAGGCCGAACGGAGGCGTCTGGAGGGCCATGGCGCGCAGCGCCCTTCGGCGTAGCCGAAGTCGCGAGAT